>CAIMUP010000024.1 GCA_903844645.1 uncultured Bacteroidota bacterium | reverse complement strand
CGGTCTGTCAAAGAGTCGAGTCGGTCTGTCAAAGAGTCGAGTCGGTCTGTCAAAGAGTCGAGTCGGTCTGTCAAAGAGTCGAGTCGGTCTGTCAAAGAGTCGAGTCGGTCTGTCAAAGAGTCGAGTCGGTCTGTCAAAGTGTCGAGGAGGTCTCCGGAAGTGAATATTGGGTTTCTTATTCTATTACTTTCGTTCCAAATCGTTCCATTTATCAGCCTTTTTATGAGATGTTTTTTCGGGGTGAAAAGGAGAGACGCGAAGGGGATGATAAAAATAGGTCTCTTAAAAGGGATTGTTCAAATTTATTTTATTATTTTGCAGCCTGAAAAATAAACATAGAAATGGAAACAGATAAAACAGAGGCTGCTGGGGAGAATAAAAACCGAAAACGATGGCTCAAAAGGCTCGGAATAGCGGGCTTCATGCTCTTTTTAATCAAAGGATTGGTGTGGCTCGGCATCGCCTTCTGGGCATGGATGAAGCTGAAGTAATGTCGCCCAACTATCGCGGAATAATACAAGAGATTCTTTGAATAGTCAAATTAAACACAGATGGAATAGGTAAATTCGCATCCTTATAATTCCATAAAATATGACGTTCGAGAGGGTGAAGGAAAAGTTCGCGACAAAAACTGCGAGATACGTGCTGTTTGCCCTGTTTTTTGCCTGTCTTTTCCTCTTCATCCGCGGCTACCAATTCAATACCGATGACCAAGCCGAACATCTTCCGCAAGTATATCAACTGATAGACCCTGCCCTCTATCCGCACGACTATTTCGTTACCGAATATCACCATACTTACTCCCTTCGCAGTGTCTTTGTTTGGGTTGTTTACTCACTTTCGTTTCTTGCTCCGGTTTCTGTGGTATGCTTTGTATTGACGCTGCTTTGCATCACGCTTTCGGTGTATTCTTTCATGCGAATAACAGAGTTTTATACCCCGAATAAAATCACTGTTTATGTAGCTCCGTTCTTAGTCTTCTTTTTGTTTTATAAGTTCACCCTGGGGGGTAATACTATCACGCAAAGTTGTTGCATTTGCAGCACCATTGCCTTGTCGTTAGCGGCTTATGGGCTGCTTTTATTCCTTCGGAAGAATTATTTTGGGATGGCTATGGCATTAGGTATCGGCACCTTGTTTCAAGTGATGGATGCAGCCCAACCGTTCTTTCTCCTTGCCTTATTTATGATGACAAGATTCCGAATCATTGGGCTGAAGACCCTCTTTTTCACGGTCGTTATTTACCTCATCTTTGCAGGTGGTATGCTCTTCCCGATGCTGTATCACCAGTTCGTTATTCATTATTCATACGATGCGAAACTGTATGCCTACATCCAGTATTTTTTCCGCAATCCCAACCACTTTGTTCCCTCCCACTTCCCTGTTTTAGACTATCTTTGTTTCGTAATCTTAATGTTCGTAGGCTTGGGGCAGTTGCTTGAGAAAGTTAATTCAGCGTACCGCTGGTTTTCGTTCCTAACCGGCAATTTTATTGTTGTCGGATGCATCATTTACTTCGTTTGCTTCGAGGTATTTCAAGAGTATTGGATAGCGAAAACCCAGTTCTTCAAATCAACCATGTGGATCGCATCCATGTCCTCTGTCTTCATCGCAATAGGGCTTGTGGAGCGGCTTCCGAAGACATTAGATGCCGAACTAATTATTAATAATGTACGAAGAATAAGCCTTATCGGGATACCAATTTTGTTGTTCATACTATTAAATTCAGCCATGCTGCCAATACCTAAATTGCAAGGGCGATACATGATAGGAAATTATAAAAAAACAGACCTTACCCTGATGCATGAATGGATTGCCGGGCATACCGATAAAGATAAAACGATCCTCACCTTCCCTTCCGACTTTTCTTTTGCCTGTGAAGCCAAACGCTCGATGCCTATTGGGTGGAAGGCGATTATCCATGAGCCATTTTTTATGATGCCTTGGTATAAAAAGTTTCGCGATGTGTATTCCACAGCCCTTGTTTCGTTGCATGGAAACGATGCCCTGACGGTTGCCGATTCTTGTTATCAAAAGATTCTTTATGCCCCCGAACATCCGCCTGTCAAAATAGATTATCGCATGGATGATATTACCAAATGTACCTTTGTGGATGCTTTAGGAAAGGAAATTCATCGCCAAGGAAATTACATTCTGACAGAGTTTAAGTCGTATTAGCTTGGATTATATCCAATCTTTTCCTTAATTTTGCGTTCCGATACCAAACATAGTAACAATAATTAAATGAAAACAATTATCACTGTTTCGATTGCATTAATCCTCTCCCTGCTGGTTGTTAATGCACAACAAATCACTCGCTGCGGAGCCAATGAATACCTCGCCAAAATGAAGGCTATGGATCCTACGTTGGAACAAAGAATGGATTCTATAGAGTACGCCTCAGAACAGTGGATTGCGAACCATCCGCACGAAAATATGAAGTATAGAATTACCATTCCGGTGGTCGTCCATGTGGTATGGAATACGATTGATCAGAATATCTCTGATGCCCAGATTCATTCACAGATAGACGTGCTGAATGAAGACTACAATCGCCTCAATGCCGATGCAGCCAATACGCCTTCCTATTTCCTTCCTTATGCTTCCAGTGTGCCTTTCGATTTTTGTCTTGCATCCCGCGACACCATTGGTAATTGGACTGATGGGATTGTTCGTAAATATACTTCGGATACCTGCATCGGCGAATCGCGGATTAAGCATCCATCTGAAGGGGGTGATACCGCGTGGGATCCTTCATCATATCTGAACATTTGGGTAGGGTGTATCGGGCAGGGAGTATTGGGTATCGGCACGTATCCATCCGGCTCGTTGAATTATGATGATGGCGTGGTCTCTACCTGGAATGCTTTTGGGCGGGGAACAGGAACTTTGTTGGCCCATTATAATCTTGGAAGAACGACCACACACGAAGTAGGACATTGGCTCAATCTCCGCCACCCGTGGGGCGATGGCGGTGGTGGTTGCTGTACCTGTTCCGACATCTGCTATGATACCCCATATCAATTAAGCCCAACCTTTGGATGCCCTACTAGCGCCCAGTTAAGTTGTAATAATGGTCCGAACGGAGACATGTTTCAAGTCTATATGGACTATACTGACGATGCCTGTATGAATATGTTTTCCGTCTGCCAGACATCCAAAATGATGGCTACTATAAATGGCGTTCGCCAGCAACTCCTCAATTCGATGGGATGTGTAACGAATGGCATTAATGATATGCCGAATATCAGAACATTAAACCTGATCCCGAATCCTGCAAATGATAATCTGACCTTGGAAATACATCTTATTAAGGAAGATAATATTACTTATAGTTTAATCAATCTCCTTGGCGAGATAGTTTATATCAATCATGCCGGAAGCAGCACGGGTGGCAGGTTTTTGATACCTACCTCCACCTTCGAGACAGGTATTTATTCTCTAAAATTAACTACCGACAAACAAACCACTACCCGAAAAGTTGTAATCATTCATTAGGGTTTAAGGTTTGTGATTACCACTTCTTATATAATCAAATCTTTAACATACAAAAACCTTTCAGAATTCATTTCATTGTACTTTTATGATACCTCCCGCTTTGGCAGTGGTGCAATGAAAGGATGAAGGTTGTGATGATGAATAGTTAAACAACCACTAGGGATGCCGCTGCGATTTGTATATTTGCCAAGTCAAGAAATTAGAAAAGAATGAAAGATTTTAAACGATATATTGTGACTTCTGCCTTGCCGTATGCCAATGGGCCGGTGCATATCGGGCATCTGGCGGGGGCGTATTTGCCGGCGGATATTTATGTGCGGTATTTGCGGATGAAGGGTGAGGATGTGCTCTTTGTTTGTGGGACGGATGAGCATGGTGTGCCGATTACGATTCGGGCTAAAAAGGAGGGAATCAAGCCGCAGGAGGTGGTGGATAAATATCATGAATTGATCAAGAAATCGTTTGAGGAATTTGGGATTTCGTTTGATATTTTTAGTCGGACGAGCAACCAGATTCATCATGAAACGGCACAGGAATTCTTTTTGAATCTGTATAATAAAGGGGTCTTTGTGGAGGAAACCACGCAGCAATATTATGATGTGAGGGCAGAGCAGTTTCTTGCGGACAGATACATCGTGGGGACTTGCCCTAAGTGCGGAAACACCAATGCCTACGGGGATCAATGTGAGAATTGCGGTTCGACTTTGAACCCTACGGATTTGAAGAATCCGCATTCGATGTTGAGTGGTGAGAAGCCTGTTTTGAAGGAAACTACGAATTGGTTTTTGCCATTGGATGCGATGCAAGGGGAGATAAAAACGTACATAGATTCTCGGAAAAATTGGAAGACATCTGTGCTTGGGCAATGTAATTCCTGGCTTACACAAGGCTTACAACCACGGGCAATGACGCGGGATTTGGATTGGGGTGTGAAGGTTCCGATAGAGGGTGCGGATGGAAAGGTTTTGTATGTTTGGTTTGATGCCCCTATCGGATATATCTCGGCTACTAAAGAATATTTTCAACAAAGAAATGATGGCAGAAAAACTACTACTGATAACCATGTGAAGAGTGGCGGTTGGGAAGATTATTGGAAAGATGAGGAGAGTTGTTTGGTGCATTTTATCGGGAAGGATAATATCGTTTTTCATTGTATAATTTTTCCTGCCACATTGATGGCTTATAACAAAGGAGAGGCTCGGCAATTTGTGTTGCCAGAGAATGTTCCGGCTAATGAATTCTTGAATTTGGAGGGGAATAAAATCTCTACTTCGAGGGATCATGCGGTGTGGTTGCATGATTATTTAATAGACTTTCCGCATCGTGTGGATGAGATGCGGTATGTGCTTACTTCCATTGCCCCAGAGGCTAAGGACAGTGAATTTCTATGGAAGGATTTTCAGGCACGGGTGAATAATGAACTGGCGGATATATTGGGGAATTACATTAAGCGGGTGGTTGATTTGGTGCATCGGTATTGCCATGGGAAGGTGCCTGATATTCACAAGACCAGGAAGGAAATTGAAGAGCAATTTAATACCAGTGAGACGACTTTGCTGTTGGATAAATTGATCCGTGAATTTAAGTTTCGAGAGGCGATGTTTGAAGTGATTGATATTGCCAGAAAGGGCAATCAATTTCTTGCAGAAACCGAGCCTTGGAAGCTGATTAAGACCGATGCGGAGAAGGTGAATGAGATATTGTTCAAGAGCCTTACTACCTGCCTGATGCTTGCAAGACATCTTTATCCTTTTATGCCGAATACTGCCAAGCAAATTATCCATCAATTGAAGTTGGAGAATGATGCTTTGGATTATTATTCACCTATTTCAAATCATCTCAAGTACAACCATCCTATCAATGGTTCTTTCATCATTTTTAATAAGATTACTGATGAAGAAGTGGAGATACAGATTCAGAAATTAGAAGATAAGAAATTATCAAATGCAGTAGAAGAAATGAAGGATGAAAAGGTATCCGATGGCAAAGCAATTCTTCCTTTCAAAGTGACCACTACCTTCGATGAATTCTCGAAGATGGATATTCGCATCGGCACTATTCTCGAAGCGGAAAGAGTTCCTAAGACAGAGAAGCTACTTAAGCTTTTGATAGATACTGGTATTGATAAAAGAACCGTCGTGTCTGGCATCGCGGAATTTTATAAGCCTGAAGATATTATCGGGAAACAAGTTTGTATCCTGGTAAATCTTGCCCCAAGAAAGATTAAAGGCATCGAATCCAACGGCATGATTCTGATGGCTGAAAACAGTAATGGCGAACTGGCATTCATCAATCCTTCAAAGGAAATAGATAATGGCGGTAGTGTAAAATAGCTTCTGTTTTCATAGTTTTGCAGCCCCGCAATTTTGGCTTCGTAGTTCAATGGATAGAATAGAAGTTTCCTAAACTTTTGATATGGGTTCGATTCCCGTCGAGGCTACAAACAAAGTGAACCACTTGTAAGTGAGCAATTTGAAATGGGTTGATTTTTTGAGAGGATAGTGGAAACGTCACTTTAAAACAATATTTCAATAATTGATTTGGTATTGGTTTATGAATATTTTTATCCAATCTTTATACCAAATCATTTTATTTGTAAATATAAATTATTGGTAGTAGCAAATTGGAAACTGCCTAAGCGACCTGCTTTATGAGCATTAAAACAATGATGTTTTAACGAATCGTGAAGTTTAAATTATGTAACTCTTTTCAATAATTATGTAACATTGTCCTGGCATAAGTAAGGTAATTTTGCGGCTTGAAAACACGAATGAGTATTCCAAAAGTAATAAAGCAAGTCGGGCATCTCCTTAAAGATACGTACAATACTTTTATTGATGACAATGGCATCAAATTAAGTGCAGCGTTATCTTATTACACCATCTTTTCATTGCCGCCGTTGCTGCTTATTATTATCTCTCTCTGTGGTATCTTTTTTGGCGATGTAGCGGTGAATGGCGAAATCTTTAAACAGATTAACGGACTCGTAGGGAATGATGCTGCAAAACAAATCCAGGAGATCATAAAGAACGTCAGGCTCTCGAATAGCAATATATTAGTTACCGCCGTTGGTGCAATCATCTTGATCATCGGAGCGAGCGGCGTATTCGCGGAGATACAAGACTCCATTAATTATATATGGGGTATCAGAGCAAAGCCAAAACGTGGCATTAAAAAGTTCATCAAGAACAGAATCATGTCCTTCTCCATGATCGGTTCGGTAGGGTTTTTATTAATGGTAGGATTAATCGCAAATTCCGTGATGGAAGTCTTAAATAAGAAATTGATTACCTATTTTCATCAAGACACCTTCTATTTATTTTACTTCATCAATATCCTTTCCATGTTCATCACCATCACCATTTTATTCACCCTCATCTTCAAGACTTTGCCCGACGGAAAAGTCGTCATCAAAGATTGCTCGATTGGTGCCTGCTTCACAGCTTTTCTTTTTATGATAGGCAAGTTCGCCATCGGAGCATACTTGAGCAGTACCTCCATCGCCACGACCTACGGGGCTGCCGGCTCCATCATCCTGATTCTGGTATGGGTTTATTATTCTGCAATCATTCTATACTTCGGGGCTGTATTCACCAAAGAATATGCTACCGTACATGGTCACAAAATAGTTCCTAACGATTATTCTGTACTGATAATAGAACAGAAAACTGAAGTCGAAAGTCAATAGTATATTCAAGATTATAATTATGTAACTCTTTTCAAAAATTATGTAACACTCAAGAATGAAATCGGTAGTAATTTTGCAGCCTGAAAAATAAGTAAAATGTGTTTAAAAAAAGTAATAATTAAAAATTAAGTAAAATGAGTAACGGAAAAGTAGTATTAGGACTGTTAGCTGGCGTTGCCGCTGGTGCTATCCTCGGAATCCTCTTCGCTCCTGACAAAGGAACGAGGACGCGTAAAAAGATTATCGCTAAACGCGATGATACGATTGATGAAATGAAAGAAAGGTTTGATGACTTTCTTGAAAGTATCTCTGACAAGTTTGAAGAGGTAAAAAATGACTCCAAGCATATCGCGAAGGAGGCGAGGGAAAAAGTGATGGACGGTAAACATTAGAATCATATGCCACTAATTGCAAGGAAATCTTTCTTGTGATTAGTGGCATTAATTTAAACAAAATGCAAGAAAATAAAATATCTGTTGATTCAATTATGGAGAAGGTGGAGGATTACGGTAAGACCCGTATTGACCTCATCAAGTTTCAGGCATTAGACCAAACATCTGATGTGATTTCTACTATGGCATCCAAGATGGCGATTATTTTTATAGTCCTCGTGTTCATCTTTGTACTGAATATCGGCATTGCGCTGTGGCTGGGCGAGCTTCTTGGCAAATACTATTACGGTTTTTTTATCGTGGCGGGATTCTATGCCCTCTGCGGCATCATCGTTTATATATTCAGGAATAAATGGGTGAAGGCGAACGTGAAAAATATGATCATCGGGCAATGGCTTAATAAATAAAACTATGGCAAAACTAAATAATACCGAAACATTAAAGGAAGCAATCGTTTTGTTGAAAGTAAAACGGTTGGTGCAGGAAGAAGAATTAAAAGAAATAATTCATGAAACTGCCGAGAGCCTAAAGCCGATGAACCTTTTGAAGAGTTCGTTCAGCAGTATTATCCACACGCCAGATTTAAAGTCAACCATCCTGAAAAGTATCTTAGGATTAGCAGTTGGTTTCATTTCTAAAAAGATTCTAGTAGGGAAGTCTTCCAACCCTTT
This sequence comes from uncultured Bacteroidota bacterium, assembly GCA_903844645.1. GTDB lineage: Bacteria > Bacteroidota > Bacteroidia > AKYH767-A > JABDAW01 > JABDAW01. The sequence goes on along the minus strand of CAIMUP010000024.1, from coordinate 11,105 downwards.
GCGCAGCTTATTGGGTGCGTTATTGCAAGTAGGTGTTGCAAGCTCCATTGCCAAGGATCCAGAGGAAATTAAGGCAGTAGGAAAGAAGTTAGCGAAGATGGTTTTTGCAAAGGAAGAAGCATGATGAAAGCCGTATCTAAACTTCTATTCATAGAAAAAAATACCTGTGAATTATATAACAAATAACAAGAATTATGTAACACTCACCCTTGCAAATGGTGGTAATTTTGCAGCCTGAAAAACGATAAGAAAACGGTATTTAAAAAAAAAGAGAAATTAAAAATAACAATAAATTAAAATAAATTAAAATGGAAATTACAGAACAAATCGGACAGACAAAATGGTCTATTGACCAAGCGCACAGTGAGATTACTTTTAAAGTAAGACATTTAATGATTGCCCATGTGAAGGGTAAATTTAAAACCTTTGATGCAAGTATTTACACAAGAGGGAAAAATTTTAAAACCGCCGAAATTGACATGTTGATTGAAGTTTCTTCAATAAGTACCGACGATGTAAAACGTGATGAACATTTATTAAGCGAAGAATTTTTTGATGCAAAAAAGCACAATCAAATTTCGTTTGTATCGAGCACTATTGCAAAAAAGGATGAGAGCGGAAACCATGAATTGTGGGGTGAATTGACCATTAAAGGTATTACTAAAACAGTTGTGTTAAACGTCGAATTTGGTGGTATCATTAAAGATCCTTGGGGAAATGAAAAAGCTGGATTTACGGTAACCGGAAAAATTCATAGGGCTGATTTTGGACTAACCATGAATGTTCCTTTGGAAGGTGGCGGCGTTGTGGTTGGTGAGGAGGTTTCTATTAGTTGTGATATAGAATTGACCAAAATCAGCCAAAATGATTTGGTGATGGAATTGGATACTGAAGCCAATAAAAATAGTATTTAATTGTATCGGGATTTCTCCTTTTATTCTCCTGATTAGCATCTAAATAAAACGATGACTGTCTATGTGCAAATTGTATGGCTCTTAATTTTAGCTACACCTGTCGCTTGCATTTCCTGGACTGTAACTCATGAGGAAATCTTCCGTGAACCCAGAGAATATTGTGCTAAACGAAGCACAAATAGCAATACATTTATTGAAAGAAAATTATTTTACCCCTTCACTTGTGAATATTGTTTTAGTCATTACATTACTATTTTGGTTCTTGTTTTTACTGATTTCAAAATGTTAACTAACGGTTGGTTTGGCTATGTTATAGCACTATTTTCATTGGTTTGGATTTCTAATATCTACATGAGTTTGTTTGCATATATCCGCCAGAATATTGCTGTTGAGAAAGCAGAAATTTCGATAATGAAAGAGAAAGAAAGTACTGATATTAAATTGGAAAATAAAATAACACATGAAAAATAAAGTCAATAAAGAGAAGGCAGTTGCCGAAAATAATGAAGGCAAAGCGATGGACAACAATTTATCAGGATACGCTTTATATCCTGCGAGTGATGACATTTATAGTAGATCCAAAAAGGTGACAGACATTGATCCGGAAGACATTTCTCATCATAAAGCTCCTAATGAAATGACTACGAATGGTAAGGCAAACGAAAAGGACTTTAATGAGGATCCCTCGGGCAGTGATTTGGATATTCCGGGTGCTGAATCTGATGACCAACAAGAAGATATTGGCAGTGAGGACGAGGAGAATAATTTCTATAGCATAGGTGGTGATGATCATAATGATCTGGACGAAGATAATGGATAATGGACAATATCTTAATGGATAATTTGCAGCAAGTAATGGTAATACGGCATTAAGAAATGAGGGATTGTACGCATGGTTTTAATAATAAAAAATAAGTGAATTATATAACTCTTTTCAAGAATTATATAACACTCACCCTTTCAAAAGGCAGTAATTTTGCATCGTTAAAATCTAGTCAGAAATGTTTGACTATTAAGAAAATTCAAAGACAATAATTTTATAAAAGATGCCCCATTTAGCAGCAATATCGACAATTGATTTCCCATACAAAGTGGCTCAATCAGAAGTGAAACAATATGCCAAAGAATTATTTCAACCTTCCTTTCCGCAAGTGGAAAGAATGCTTAGTGCCTTTGATAATGCAGAGATTAAAACAAGAAATTTTTGTAAACCTCTTGACTATTATTCTTCGGTTCATTCTTTCAAAGAGCAGAATGAGGAATACATCAAGATAGCTCTTGAATACTCTATAATTGCAATCGAAGAAGCTGTTGCATCTGCACAAATAAATAAGGATGATATCACGGATATTATCTTCGTTTCTACGACTGGTCTTGCTACGCCGAGTTTGGATGCGCTGATTATTAATAAGATGAAATTGGATCAAAATATCATCCGTACTCCCATCTTCGGGTTGGGCTGTGCTGGAGGAGTTTCAGGTTATGCAAAAGCAAATACCTTAGCCAAAGCAAATCCTGATGCCATCGTCTTACTTGTGGCGGTGGAGTTGTGTTCTCTGACTTTCCTGCGAAACGATTTCAGCAAAAGTAATTTCATTGGTACGAGCCTGTTTGCTGATGGTGTGGCTGCCTGCATTATTACAGGAGATAATCATTTTACCAAGACTAAAAACGAACTGACTTTTCTTGCCTCTCAAAGCAAATTGTATTACGATACTTTGGATGTCATGGGGTGGGAATTCCTTGATACCGGCTTCAAAGTTTTGTTTTCTCAAGACATTCCAAACATCATCTCACAAAATATTTTCAATGATGTTTCAGGGTTCTTAAACAAGCATCAATTAACGCTTTCAGATATTAAGAATTTTATTTTTCATCCTGGTGGAAAGAAAATTCTTAGTGCATATACTGAGGCATTATCGGTAAGTGGAGATGATGATTTTCTGAAACATTCAAGAGCTGTAATGAATGATTATGGCAACATGTCGAGCACTACGGTTTTATATGTTTTAGAACGGTTTATTTCTCAAGGATATAAAGATGGATATGGCTTGATGGTATCAATGGGACCGGGCTTTTCGAGTGAAATGGTTCTTCTTAAAATGAGCAATAGTTAACATGGCATTTATCCTTTTTATTTCCTTTGTCATTCTCTTGAGAATTGGAGAATTAATCCTTTCTAAATGGAATGAAACATGGCTCTTAATGAATGATGCCATAGAATATGGACAAAAACATTATCCTATTATTGTAGGGCTTCATGTTTTATTTTTCATTTCTCTGATTGTCGAATATGCAAGACAAACTATCATTTCTTTAAGTTTATTTTTTCTCATTTTATATTTCATCCTTATACTATTTAAGGTTTGGATCATCGCATCATTAGGGAGATTCTGGAACACCAAGATCTATCGTATTCCTAATTTTCCATTAATCAATAAAGGTCCTTACAAATATCTGAAGCACCCGAATTACATGGCTGTCATTTCCGAAATAGCAATCATTCCACTTGTGTTTCATTTGTATTATACTGCCATTATTTTCACCCTCCTTAACCTTATTGTATTATCAGTTAGGGTTAAGGAAGAAAATAAAGCTTTACAAATATGAATAAAATGTAACCTGTGAATTATGTAACCCTTTTACAAAATTATGTAACACTCAAAAAGAAAATCGGTAGTAATTTTGCAGTATTAAAAACAAGGTAAAATAGGTTAACGATTTAATAAATAAAATAATGGCAAAAAAAATTAACGACACCGAAGAAGAAGTCGAAATATCTGAACAAGAAACCGAAGAGAATGCGCTTTCCTACGAGAAACGCTGGGAAGCCGCTATTCCTAAGATCATCAAGGCTTATCCCAAGCTCACCAAAGATGACCTGAAACACCTCGAAGGCAGTGAACACAAACGCTGGAAATTAATGGAGAAGAAGACTGGTTTGTCGAAACCCGAACTCATCAAATTCCTTAATACTCTTGAATAATTTAATCAATGAAAAAATGAAAAACAATTTACTATTCGATTTTACAATTGACAAATCAACCAATTCGGTATTTGTAACCAGAGAATTTGCAGCCGATCTTTCACTTGTCTGGGACGCATTTACTACTCAAGAAATTCTTGACCAATGGTGGGCACCTAAACCTTGGACATCAAAAACCAAATCTATGGACTTCAAGGTGGGTGGGAGAAGATTTTATGCAATGGTCAGCCCGGAAGGACAGTCACATTGGAGCATTCAAGACTTTATTTCCATAAGTCCAAAAACCAACTTCAAATTTTTGGACGCATTTACTGACAAAGACGAAAATCTAAATAGTCAATTACCAAGTGCAGACTGGGATTTGAGTTTTAACGAACACAATGGAACAACTACTGTAAAAATTATTGTGAAACACAAAACACTTGCAGACCTTGAGCAAATAATTCAAATGGGCTTCAAGGAAGGTTTCACTATGACATTAAACGATTTAGCAATATTATTACAACACTTAAATAAATAAAAAAATGAAAAGTACAGAATTAATTTGCCACAAAGGAAAGGTCTATATCCGTCAGACCAGCTACAAAGGACATGTGTACATCATCCTGATGAGTTCGCCATCTGCCATCCACATTTTAACGCCGGCATTAAACATTAAGAGCAACGACCCGAATCGCGGCGTCAAGGCACATGCCGTGGTGATGAAATTTTCTACCAGCACATTTGTAAGCGTACCCCTCGGCACCACTACGGCTGCCCTGGCTGCTATTGCTGCCTTCAATGCTGCTGTCGGAGCGGCAAGAAAAACAACCTGGAATGCAGTAAATGCAGCCCTTAAAATTGTAAAAAATCTGTTCAACGATGCCATGATCGGAGACCCCGTCCACGCGGAAGAAATTTGTGTCAGCGGCGGATTTGCAGTAAAAGGAGTTGGTATCAGGCAAAAGAACGTGTACACACTTACGCAGGGTGTCGAATCGGGAACGTTGATATGCTTAGGAGATGTATTTGGAAATACCATTTTCCATGCATGGTGGATTTCGCGAAATGGAGTAGACTGGACGTTGATAATGGGCACTCCGGAAGCCGAAAATATTTTAACAGGCTTGGCACTTGGCAGGGTTTGGATTAAACATCAATGCCGCACCAGGGGAACTCATGGTCCGGTAAAGGTGTTATTCCTTGATTTAATCTAAAACAAATGGAATCCGACAGGTTACTTGAGTAATCCGACGGAATACTTGAGTAATCCGACGGAATGCTTGAGTAATCCGGCGGAATGCTTGAGTAATCCGGCGGAATGCTTGAGTAATCCGGAAGAATGCTTGAGTAATCCGGAAGAATGCTTGAGTGATCCGGAAGAATGCTTGAGTAATCCGGAAGAATTCTTGAGTAATCCGGAAGAATGCTTGAGTAATCCGGAAGAATTCTTGAGAAATCCGACGGATTTCAAAAGAATTCATCGGAAACCATCTGTAATCCCCTGTTATCGCGGGATTCGGTATCTTGATGATTTTGAAAAAAATTTACTTTGGGAGGTATCATGGAGGAAAAAGAGGAGAAAATGGATTTAGAGGAGGTTTTGATGGGTTGATTTGTTTCAATAGTTTTTTGTTTAATTTGGCGGCTTCAAAATAAATCATGCAATGAAAGAAATGGATGTCAAAGATATTACAAAAATATTTATCATAGAATCTCCTTCTAATGATGATATTGAAAAAGGTTGGGAAGAAAGTAAGGCACTAAGTCAAAACTTAAAACTTGCAGGTATTAAAAATACTTCTTTTACTGTTTCAGGTATTGAATCTTTTGAAGAATCATTAGCTAATATTTCAAAAGAGGTAAAGAGAGATAAACGAGACTTCGGAGCGATTACACTGCATTTCTCAATGCACGGAACAAAGGATGGTTTGCAGTTCACTAATGATGAGTTTTTGGATTGGAAGAATTTCTATCTCCTTATTAAGAATTTTAATGAATATATAGGTTACTTGACTTTCAAAGGGAAAAATATTCCTCCAGTAAATTTAAACTTTAGTGTGTGCTATGCATTTTATGCAATAGCAATAAAAAACATGGGAGTTGAATCTCCTTATCAAATGTTAGTTGCGCCCACTTCTCCAATACATTGGGCAGATTCAATACTCGCGTTTGAAACTTTTTATCATAATTCGTTGCATTTAGAAAGTGGAGTAAGCTCAGCAATATCAAAGATGAATCATGTCATTGATTTGACAGATGTGTTTAAAATTGATTTGATGGATTGCCTTAAAATGGAATAAATAGATTTCAATGGGCAATGAAAGATTATTATAAAATACTTGAAGTTTCTGTTAATGCAACATCTGATGAGATTAAAAAATCATACAGACGACTTGCTTTGAAATATCATCCAGATACAAATTCTGGGGATAAGATTTTGGAAAATAAGTTTAAAGAAGTTGCTGAAGCTTATGAAATTCTTTCAGACCTTGAAAAAAGAAAAAGTTATGACTATGACTATAACCGTGAAAGACAATCCAACTCAACACAGGGTCCACAGCAACAAACAAAGACAGAACAAAAAAAAGAGGAGCCTATTACCCCATCAACTTTTTTAGATATATTTTCACAAATCAGAAAGCAAGCTGTTGGGCTTAGCAAAAAAAGGTTAAATCAGTATGCTCTTTTTAAAACCTTATATGAATTACTCTCTGATACTAATATTAACTTTCTTCTTATATTTGATGAAGTTGAAATTAATAGGGAAATAATTAGTGAAGTTTGTACTTGTTGTAATTTACTTAATTATTCAGAAGTTGAAAAACTAACAAGTAGGTTAGTAAAGTTAGCAGGAACCGATAATGAAACAATTCAAGAGATTTATAATTTTAATAAGCGTAGAAAATTATGGGGTTATTGGGATAGATATAAAGGTTTGAGCATAATTGCTGGTTTTATTTTATTTATGGTTTTTTTGGGATATGAAAGTAATAAATCGCCTAATTCTTCTTCTAATCGACCAGAGACAGGAAATATTTATCCTGAAAATAATGTCAAACCAAAAGTGACTAAGCCAGTAGAGGATTATTCAAGTTGGGATAAAGTGAATATGACAAGTGGTAGCAGTCCTGAATGTTATAATTTCACACCACACTATGATAATTCAATAGATAATAAACTCCAAATTAATGTTGGTTCAAATACTGATGTTGTTCTTAAACTAATTAATACCACAACAGAAAAATGTATTAGGTATGTTTATGTCAGAAGCGGTACAGTTTATAACATGACAAATATTCCTCAAGGAAAATACTATACTAAGATTGCTTATGGTACAGATTGGCGACAAAAAATAGTGAATGGTCAATGCGTTGGTAAGTTTGTTCATAACGCTCTTTATAAAAAAGGAGAAAATATTCTTGACTTTAATAAAATATACAAAGGTGTAACAAGGGAAGGAGATAGTGAATATACGAACTATGAAATTCCTTCTTTCACTCTTTCCCTTGATGTTAGAGCAACAGATCTCGATCCCGACAGATATAACACAAATAATATAAGCGAAGATGATTTCAATCAATGAGTAACCAACCTGAAAAGTAACGACTTCAATCCTGACATCCAATCGCCCCTTCGCGATTTGCTGTAAGGTTGCATCGTTGTTTCATCTAAATTATTTTTCCTTAAATTATATTCAAGGAATGAACTCCCGCACCTGCGGCACTGAAACGCACCTTCCGGTTTTCATTTCTTCCATCGTTTTGTGATAGTTCCGCCCTTGCGGAAACAACAAAACGATTACGAGAATTATTAATCGAGTGCTTTGCATTTTGGTTTTATTAGTTTTGCGCAATATCTTTTAAAAGGACAATTACAAAAATTAATAATTTATGGAGCCATTGAGCCAGGAATATGTAGAACAAACGGCAGACTTTTTCTTTCACCTTAGTAAGGGACAATTAGAGGAGCGGATTGCTGAATATAAGAGGAAACAAATGTATCTCCATCAATTAGTTCGCATTTATCCTAATACAGTGAGTGATGCAAATTATATGGATATTAAATGGCGATTTTCCTTGCTGGTGCATCATTGTTTTGAATCTTATATCAACCCGTTTCCAGTTGTCACAAAACAAAATATTGATAGAACTATTGCGAGAATAGAAAGAAAAAGGAATGAACATAGTAAGGAGAAATCAGATATACGCTTTGTGGAACTTATCATTACGGAAACAGACCAGATTGAACTGTATAATTTTATTGATGCTAAAATATGTTCTCTTGAAGAAGAAGGCAGAATTTTGGATTTTGTAGAAGGAAGTAAATATCTTACCTTTCTAATTACAATGGGTCTGATTCTTAAAGATGAACTGATGAGTAAAATTAAGTAAACAATCAGTTCCGCCCTTGCGCACTACAACAAAACGATGACGAGAATTGTTAAATTGTTTAAAGGATTTAACAACCTTTGTGGCTATCTTTGTTAATTAAATATTATTATTGTTAGTTTTGCAAGATGAAACAAATCCAGTTTGAGCCGACCATAGTAAGTGTCATGAGCTTTATGAATGGCTTGAATGATGAACAAAAGAGCGAACTTTTTGACCGATTAAAAGAGAAGCAGCCGTCTCTCTATCAATATTCTATAGCTTCAATAATTGAAGTTGACCCAAGATGTGAGATGATCTGTATCAACCTGTTATTTATTATGCTTCGTTGTTTTGAATTATTTTATGGAGAGTTAACAGTAGTGTCGGAGGAGACCTGTATGGCTTATGGCGAAGAAGCAAATAATAAATTTCAATCGCTGCTAAAAAAACAATCCCTGTCAAAAGTGCGTACAACCTTTAGATATGATGTCAGGCAAAAGGATTTAGTAAATTTTATTGATGATTGGATTGATGAAAGCAGAATAGACGGTTCAAGGATTCCGAGTGATGTAATCTCATTTATAAAGATTTCAAATTATTTTACTATTGAATTATTGAATCGGGAAATTCAGAAGATGTCAGATAATTAAACAATTTTCATCCCCAGATGGTGGGGATCTTCTATAGTCTGGTGTCGTATTCGCTGGTCGAGATTACCCCTACGCCACACATGTCGTAAAAAAGTATTTCTAACGGAAGTCTAAATTTGCATCGTTCGCATTTCAAATGAGACCGAGTTGCAAAATGGCATCAAAAAAATCCGATCGCGATTATGGTTGGGCTGTGGAAGTTCCTTTTGGAACAATTGAAAAAATGAATGGTGAGAAACATTTTCAAATGATTTCATCCCGTATAGAATACTTTATATTTTCAGAACACAGCCTTTTGAAGTGCATACAAATTAATAATTGTTTCATTAAAAAATTAAGCGTATGGAAAAAGAAAAAAGATTTGAAAAGATGGCTGTGGTTCATCCTCACGCAGCCGGAATTGACATTGGCAGTAAATCCCATTGGGTGGCCACTGGTCAGACAAAAGAGGATGTAAAAGAATTCGGTGTTTACACCGAAGACCTTCATGCAATTTGTCATCATCTGAAAAAGCATGGTGTTACTTCTGTGGCAATGGAAAGTACGGGCAATTATTGGAAAGCCCTGTTTATTCTATTGCAGGCGAATGGCTTCCATGTAATTTTGGTCAATGGCAAATACACGAAAAATGTAAAAGGCAAAAAGACCGATTGTTTGGATTGTCAATGGATTCAGAGACTCCATTCCTTAGGTCTCTTAGAAGGAAGTTTCATCCCCGATAATGACACCGAAAAGCTAAAACATTTATGCCGTCACAGGCAAACATTATTGGAAGATGCCGCATCTTATATTCCCAAAATGCAAAAGGCATTAAGACAAACCAATATCAGGCTTGACAATGCTTTGAACGACATTACAGCTGTATCCGGCAGAGCTATTATTGAAGCAATTATCGAAGGACATCGCGACCCCGATTATCTTGCCTCATTGGTAGATTACAGAGTTCGCAAATCAAAGGAAGAGATAGCCAAAACCCTCACCGGAGACTGGCGAGATGAGTACATTTTTGAGCTAAAACAAAGCTACGAAATCTATCTTTATTATCATCAAAAGATAGCCGAATGCGACAAGCAAATCGAAGCCGTTCTTCAGGAACGAATCGGTCGGGATGAATCCGATGGAAAAAATTTATCAACCGATTCCCTAAAGCCAAAAAAGCGAAACAAGAATGAACCAAAGATTAATTTGCAGGAGCTATCCTTTCAAATCACAGGCGGTGTTGACCTTTCAGCAATTGATGGAGTTGGACCCAATACCTTGCTTACAATATTATCGGAAGTAGGCATAGACTTCAGCAAATTCCCAACCTCAAAACATTTTTGTTCCTGGTTACGAGTTGCGCCGAACAATAAGATTACAGGAGGGAAAATAATTTCGTCCAGAATGCCCAAAGGAAAACATCGCTTAAAAGATGCACTTCAACATGTTGCAGTAGCAATAGGCTTCAATCAAAAAAGCGGAGCACTGCATCAGTTCTTTAAGAGAATAGAATACAGAAAAGGAAAACAAGCAGCTATCTTAGCGACATGAAGAAAAATAGCAGTAATTATTTGGAATATGATGACGAAGAAAGTTCCATTCAACTATATCCAAGAAGAAGATTATTTATTAAAAATAAGAGAAAAACAAATTAAAGCCTTGAACAGAAAAATCTTATCCTTGAATGTAAAACCTAATGAATTGGCATTTTAAAAATCTTATGATTATTTGCAAATTAATACACCGTTAGATAGAATGTTCGGTAATCAGATGTTGTATGCGCTGGTCGAGATTTGTAATCTCGACCCCCGAGTCAGGGATTTAGAATCCCTTTATACAACTTTTTTCTTCCATCGTTTTGTGATAGTTTCGCCCTTGCGGAAACAACAAAACGAAGATGCTGCTGATTAGTAATCTGTGAATTATGTAAGTCTTTTCAAGGATTATGTAACACTCACCCTTTCAAACTGTGGTAATTTTGCGGCGTTAAAGGAAATAAGAAAGATGGTAATAATGCAATATAATATAACATGTAGTAAGGTTGCATCAAACCAACCATTAATAGGTGGACTTATGCAACTCAGAGAGCGGGGAGTTGCGGATATAAACATGTTAGCTGGAACCATTACAAACGTGCGTACATAGGATTAGAAAGTGGATAGAAAGATTAAAGTTAATGAAATAATAAATGATAAAAAGACTGTTACCCAAAGAAATGATTCAT
>CAIMUP010000023.1 GCA_903844645.1 uncultured Bacteroidota bacterium | reverse complement strand
TATTAGAAACAAAATCATTCATCGAATCTTTGCTTGTGTCAGAGACAACAGACCGTATCAAAAAATATATTCAAATAAATTTGTTTAATCCATAGAAATCTGAAAGGAGAAAAACCTTTCAGGAGTTTGGGTCATTAAAATTTATCAAGGAATTCGTGGCTTCTTTTTTGGAAAATAATCTTTCATTCCAAAAAGACATAAAAAGCGGGCTACCTCAAATAAGTTACCATCTACCTCGAATAAGTTACCACCCACCTCGAATAAGTTACCATCTACCTCGAATAAGTTACCACCCACCTCGAATAAGTTACCACCCACCTCGAATAAGTTACCATCCACCTCGAATAAGTTACCATCCACCTCGAATAAGTTACCATCTACCTCGAATAAGTTACCATCCACCTCGAATAAGTTACCATTTAATTCATGGATGGGCAGATTTACTGGTTATAAAAGGCGGTTTTCAGATTCCCTCTTGCGGCAATGATTTCCTTTTTCCTAATTTTGCCCTTCACTAAATAATTAAAGAAGATGAAAACAAGAATACTTTTAATCGTGATGCTCGCCTTGGTTGGCTTGAGCGGAAATGCTACCAATGTAAGTGGAGGCATCTATGTAAACACCACATGGACTTTGGTAAATAGTCCTTACATCGTTACCGATACCATCGTGGTATTCCCAAGTATTACCCTTACTATTGAAGCGGGGGTGGTGGTGAAATTTGACGATAATATGTATATAGAATTGCGCCAAGCAAATATTGTTGCTATTGGAACAGCAACCGATTCGATAACTTTTACCAGTAATTCCTCATCGCCAACACCAGGGATTTGGGGAGGAGCAAATGGCATTTGGTTACATGGGAATTCATTAAATACTGAATTTAATTACTGCAATTTCTATTATGCTAAATTTGGAATAACAGGATTTACAGATACGATGTTTATTCAGAATTCCAACTTTAAAAATAATATTTATGGTGCTTATTATACATGTCATAAATCTTATATTGACTCTTGTTTATTTAGCAATAATACTTGCGGAATTGATTGTGGTTATGCGATAATCAATAATTGCAGCTTCATTAATAACCTACCCGGGCGTGGGGGAAATATGGTGAATAGTCACTTTGCGAATTGTTCCATTAGAGGCAATGAATATGGAATTTCGTCAAGCTATTGTAATTTTAATAATTGTATTATTAATAATAATCAAACAGGCGTTACTGGAGGATATGGCGTCATTCTAAATTGTATAATTGATTCAAATTCTGTATTAGGTGTAAGTATGGGAGCGGGAACCGATAGCATATTGAATTGCGAAGTAAAATATAATGGGACGGGGTTATTACTTGGTAATACGAAAGTGATTAATAATGATATAGAATATAATCATATCGGAATTGGATATACTGGTGGAGGTCCTACAGTAACAAAAAATATTATTAGATATAATGGTATAGGATTAGACAGTATTTATTACGTTCAGGAATTGACTCAAAACATAATAGAATATGATTCAGTAGGAATAATATTATGTAATGCCGGTATGAATATTTCATGCAATCTGATTTGTAATAATTATGTTTATAGTGTAAAATATGTTGCTCCAGCGAATGTGAGTATTCCGAATAATTATTGGTGTTCTTCTGATACTACAGTTATTCATTCACAGATTTATGATGGTCATACAAATATTAATTATGGATTAGTTTCTGTTTTCCCTGCTGACACATTTAACTGTAATATCACAACAGAGGTCAAGCCAATTTCGCCAAATATTTCTTGTGTTTCTATCTCCCCCAATCCCTTCTCCACTCAAACAACCCTCACCCTTCAAGGCATCGTTCATAATCCCTCTTTATTCATCTACAATCTCCTTGGGCAGGAGGTAAGAGGCATAGCCATAGGCACAAGCAATGAAGTTACCATCTCCAGAAATGGCTTGCCAGCCGGTATGTATTTCTATGAATTAACAGACCAAAAGGAAAACATCCGAGGCAAATTCATCATCCAGGATTAAGCCCAATAAAAAAGGGTTAGTGATTAGCTAACCCTTTTCAGTTTAATTTAATAAGTGTTTCGTTACTCTCCAACCACCTCAAAGGTTAATTGGAATTTCACATCCTTGCTCAAAGAAATATCAGCAACATAAGTACCAATCATCTTAATATGATCTTCAGGCAAAGTAATTTGCTTTCTGTCAATATCAAATCCTTTTTCTTTCAAAGCATCCGCCAACTGGATGTTATTCACAGAGCCAAAAATCTTTCCGCTTTCGCCCACCTTAGCACCTATAGTTATCACTAAATCCTTCATCGCATCGGCAATTTGTTGAGCTTCCATCTTTAATTTCACTTGCTTATGAGCCTTCTGTTTGATGGTCTCGGCAAGCATTTTCTTGGCAGCCTCTGTCGCGAGTATTGCCATTCCTTTTGGTAATAAGTAATTGCGGAAGTACCCGGGTTTTACCTTCACCATTTCATCTGGTTCGCCTAAATTGGCAACGCTTTGTTTTAATATTATATCCATGTCAATAATTATTATTTAGTTTTTAATAAATCGGCAACATAAGGAAGCAATGCCAAATGGCGTGCTCTCTTTACTGCCGTAGCTACTTTCCGTTGATATTTCAAGGAGGTGCCGGTCAATCGTCTTGGCAACACTTTTCCTTGGTCATTGACAAATCTTATCAAGAACTTCTCGTCTTTGTAGTCAATGTATTTTATTCCGCTCTTCTTGAAACGGCAATATTTTTTCTTCTGTGGCTCCACGTTTTGAGGAGTCATGTACTTCATTTTAGGATCAAATTTTCCACCTGGTCCTGTTCCGGTTGTTGGTTTATTAAATGCCATTATTTATTAGTTTAATTGTTCAGTTACTATGGGTGCATTAGCTGCAGCTGCTGCGGCTAATCTTTCTTGTTTTACTTTTCCTATCAAGCCGTTGCGCTTCCTTTCGTTGTAATCGAGGGCATGTTTATCCAAGCTAACGGTCAGAAACCGAAGTATCCGTTCGTCGCGTTTGAATTCTACCTCCAACTTTGCGATCAAATCTGAAGGTGCTTTGAATTCAATGTGAGTGTAAAACGCATTCTGCTTCTTCTGAATTGGGTAAGCCAATTTTTTCAGTCCCCAGAGGTCTTCATGCACTATTTCACCGCCGTTTTCAGTAATAAACTTACTGTACTTATTTACTGCATCTTTCATTTGTTCTTCGGTAAGAACCGGTGTAAGAATGAAAACCGTTTCGTAATTTTTAATCATCTTTTATTTATTTATCTTGATACTCCCTTTTGTTTTTGGGGGTGCAAAAATATAAAAAGAAAATGAAATGAGCAAAACTATCTGCAATATTTCTTCCTTTCTATTGTAAAATTCTTCTTTCCCCTCCCCTCCCATTCTCTGAAACGTGCCCAAAAACGTGTTTCATTCTATCAAAATTAATATAAATTTGCCGCCTTAACTAACTTAAACGACTATGAGAATTTACTTAATTGGGTACATGGGTAGCGGCAAATCGTCGCGCGGAAACGAACTGGCAGAGCGTATTGGGTTCACTTTTATTGATCTTGATACGATGATTGAAAAGGCGAACAAGACTACTGTCGCGAAGATATTTGCACAGAAGGGTGAGCTGGCATTCCGCGAGCTGGAGCAGGCGGAATTGCGGAAGACTTTCAAACGGAAAAACATTGTGGTGGCGACAGGTGGCGGCACGCCGTGCTTCTTTGATAATATGAAGGAGATGCTGACAAACGGCACGACCGTTTATATCAGGGCGAGCAACGGCTTGTTGTTTCATCGCCTCGCGTTAAGCAAAAAGGAGCGACCGTTGATTAAGGATTTGAAGGATGTTGAATTAGTGCTTCAGATAAAGGACCAGATGGCGTTTCGCGAACCGTTTTATGAGCAAGCCAAGTATGCGGTTGAAGCTCTCGACCTACGCGGCTCGGACATCGTGAAATTGCTTGTCAAGGAATTAAAAGATATATCGTAATATTGCTATTGCAATAGTTCGCGGCATTCCCTTTTTGAGAACTCCTATATATAAGGAGTAAATCTCGTTGTCGATTTCTTGGAATAGGGCAATTTTCTTCGGGATGGCATCCCGTTTTTCTTGGATGGCATCCCGAACCTTCGGTGGGGCATTGCAGAATTCGTCAATAGCATCCCGAACATTCTGGAGGGCATTGCAGAATTCGTCAATAGCATCCCGAACATTCTGGAGGGCATTGCAGAATTCGTCAATGGCATCCCGAACATTCTGGAGGGCATTGCAGAATTCGTCAATGGCATCCCGAACATTCTGGAGGGCATTGCAGAATTCGTCAATGGCATCGGGAAGGAAATTGTATTGTTTTGAATCGTCGGGGGAGGTATTAATTTCTTAAAATTAGAGGCTCATAAGTTATTATTCATAACTTTTTTATATCTTTGCCGCCCGAATAAAAAATTGTCTAACAAAAATAAAATTAAAAAGCATGTACAAAGCAAACATGACCAAGCAAAAATTGCTCAACGAATTGGTTAAGAAAACCGGCGTTGAACGAGTAGTCGTAACCGAGATTTTGGAAGCTACGATTAGTATTATCAAATCAACAATGATGAAGGGCGAAAACTGCTATCTGCGCGGTTTCGGGAGCTTCGTCGTGAAGAAAAGAAAAGGGAAGATAGGCAGAAATATCATTGCTGGCGTGCCCGTAATCGTACCCGATCGTTATGTCCCAACCTGGAAGCCCTCCAAAGCATTTTCGGATAAAGTAAAGGCAAACAATAAGAAGCGTTTGCTAACCGATGAAACGGTAGAAAAAAAGGCTAAGAAGTAATTTTTGATGCGATCACTTTCCCGAAGCCAGTTGCTATTGATAATCGGTACACTATTGCTTACTTCACTAATTTATTTTGCACCCCGCGAAGGCACAGACTCCGCCAAGGCAAACACATTGCAAGCTAAAACTATGGGTTTTAATTTCGATGAATTAGTGATAAAAGCGAAGCAACAATTGACTTCGGAAGCGCAAAACAGCATCCTGAATTTTGAAACTATTGGGGAGAAAAAACCAAGCAGATTAATCGAAGTTGAGGACTCTATCGCCACCATTTTCGATCGTGCAAACATACCCGTCGCAGCCGCCATCTATTGGGAAAAGATTGCTATGAAAGAATCTACGGAAAAGCACTGGCTGAACGCTGCCTATCGCTATTTTGATGGATTCAAATCGGCAACCGATTCTATCGGCATGCCGGCAATGGTAGATAAGGCAATCTTTTGCTATTCCAAAGTCTTGGAATTGAATCCTAAGAACCTCGATGCGAAGACCGACCTCGGCGTTTGCTATGCCGAAGGAACAAACAACCCGATGAAAGGAATCGGATTGTTGAGGGAGGTCGTTTCCATCAACCCACGGCACGAAACAGCGCAGATGAATTTAGGATTCCTCGCAGTTAAATCAGGACAATTGGATAAAGCCATCGCAAGGTTTGATACCGTCCTGATGATTAACCCCAAGAACATAGAAATCTACAGCTACATCGGCGATGTTTACCTCAAGAAAGGGGATAAAGAACATGCTATTTCCAATTTTATTAAATACAAAAGTTTCTTGACAGATACCATTCGGATCAATCAGGTAAACGCTTACATTAAACAAATAAAAGATTCCAAAGAACAGATAAATTAATTAAATAAATAAAAATAATATGCCAAGCGGAAAGAAAAGAAAGAGACATAAAATGGATACCCACAAGCGGAAGAAAGCCCTTAGAAAGAACAGACATAAGAAGAAATAAGCGAATAGTTCTTTTATCATTTTACATAATGGAGGGGATGAGTTATTCCCTGCATAGTGCGTACGATGATGAAGAAATACTATCTTATCCTAATTTGGTTTATTTTGGACAATGGATGTTGTTTAGATGTAACATGAGTTGTCTATAAATAACCAATTAGGGTTTCTTTTTTAATATTAAGACTTTGATTAGTGAACTAATTATAAATTCTACGCCCAACGAGGTAACAATTGCCCTTGTTGAGGATGGTAAATTAGCTGAACTTAACAGCGAAAAGGAAGACCAGAGTTTCTCTGTCGGGGATATTTATTTAGGTCGGATTCGGAAGATTATTCCTGGATTAAGTGCTGCCTTTGTGGATGTCGGGTATGAGCGGGATGCCTTCCTTCATTACCTTGATTTAGGTGCACAGGTGAATTCGGTAATTAAATTTACAAAAAACACTTCCTCGGCTAAGAATCCTGATGCTTCTCTGAATAACTTCGTTCTCGAAAAGGAGATTGAGAAGACGGGGAAGATTGGGAATATACTTGCCGCTAACCAATGGGTGATGGTACAAGTCGCGAAGGAACCGATTTCTACCAAAGGACCTCGGATTAGTACAGAAATTTCTTTACCGGGGAGGTATATGGTGCTGGTTCCGTTTGAGGATACGGTTTCTTTATCCCAAAAGATTAAAAATGTAGAGGAACGAAACCGCCTGAAGAAGATAATGATTGGGCTTAAACCTAAAAACTTCGGATTGATTATTCGGACGGCGGCTGTGGGGGCTAAAGTGGAGGAATTGGAGAAGGATTTGGCGGACATGATGGCGAAGTGGAAGAACCTTCATGAACAATTATTAACTGCGAAGCCTCCCCACAAACTTCATGGTGAACTGAACAGGACTTCTACCATTCTTCGGGACTTATTAAACCCGAATTTCCAGAATATTTATGTCAATGATCCGGCGATGTATGAGGATATTCGGACGTATCTTCGGTCTATCGCGCCGGAACATGAGAGCATCGTTAAATTATACAAGGGTAAGGAGCCTATCTTCGAGCATTATGGGCTGGAGAAGCAGATAAAATCGGGCTTTGGGAAGACGGTGAACCTACCGGGGGGTGCTTATTTGATTATTGAGCATACGGAAGCCCTGCATGTGGTGGATGTGAATAGTGGACTCCGTAGCAAGGCGGATATTAACCAGGAAGAAAACGCTTTGACGGTGAATATGGAGGCTGCCCGCGAGGTGGCGAGGCAATTACGGTTGCGGGATATGGGCGGTATTATCGTTGTTGATTTTATTGACCAGAGGGTGGCGGGGAATAGGAAACTTTTGTATGAAAAAATTAAGGAGGAGATGAAAAGAGATCGTGCGAAGCACAATATTTTGCCTCCTTCTAAGTTCGGGTTGGTACAGATTACGAGGCAGCGGGTGAGACCGGAGATGAATATCGTTACGGTGGAGAAATGCCCTGCCTGCAATGGTTCTGGGGAGATCCAATCGAGCGTATTATACCTTGATGATATTAATAATAACCTTAAATATTTGTTGAAAGAGCAGGGCGAGCGGGCGGTTACGATGCGAACGAGTCCGTATATTTATGCGTTCTTGACGAAGGGGCTTTTTTCGATACAGATGAAGTGGTTTTTCTCCTTAAATAAATGGGTTAAGATTGTACCTGATGCCTCTTATCACTTTATGGAATATCATTTCTTCAATGCCGCGGAGGAGCGGATTAATCTTTCTTAAATTATCTTAAAAAAAGGGGCTTGTTCTTTTTATTAAATGGTGATGACCTTGCTGGAAATGGCGAGGTTTTTTTATTAAACAACTATGTCTTTGCTTATAACAGGAATGTCTGTTTATTAAGCAAGAATGTCTGTGCTTGAAACAGGAAAGTCCTTTCATTAAACAAGAATGTTTGTGCTTGAAACAGGAAAGTCCTTTCGTTAAACAACAATGTCTGTGCTTGAAACAGGAAAGTCCTTTTATCAAACATAAAAGACGGGGCGTAAAACATGAAAGACGGAGGTGGGGGGGTGGTATTCCGGTTGGCTTGGAATATTGACCCAAGTAGCTATTAATTAAGCTATTTTATGAACCTTCTATACTTTATTTTGCTTACCAATGCGTATTCGGCGGAGTCGGCTCCGAACAGGGATTTTACATAATTTTTTGACTTCATTGCGAGGTCTATCAAGCCTGTACTTTTATCGTATAAAAGGTGGTTTCGGGTTGTTCTGGCGTTTTCTATTGGGATGATGACGGTTGTTCCGATGTTGTTGTTGGCGGTGTCCATTTGTCCTAATAAGGTGGTCATGGATGCGATAGTTAGGTCGGTTTCTGCGGGGGTGTATTGCGGAATTGCGGCGAGGAGGGCGATGAATGATCGGAAATTGTTTGCGCGGTTGATGAAACTCATGTGGGAAGTGGAGATTGTTTCGGGGGTATCTGGGAGTGGCGGGACGACAGACGGGGTGGCGGCATGATGATGACCTCGGATGGTGTCGGCTACGGTTTTGGCGTTGTGTTTTAGTTGGTCCGATGCTTCTGTGGCGTTGAGGCTGGCGAGTGCTCTTGTTACTAATTTGCTTAGGGGATCGAAGAGTGCGAGGCGAGCTGCGAGGGGGATTTTTCCTTGGGAATAGATGGTTGCGACGCTGTCATTGGCGTTTATGGCGAGGGTGAATCGGTTGAACATATTTGTGTTTTTGATGAGGATATTTGGCGGGTTGTAGGGTGTTCCGAAGCCGATATTTTTATCGTATTAGATTTTAAAATTGGCGATGTTGATGGCGTGTCCGGTTTCGTTTTGATGTGCCATCAGGATGATGATTTTACCGGATTTTTGTTGGAAGTATCTTTCGATGTTTTCTTCCATTTCTTGTCTTTCAAAATTGTTCATGGTATTTTATTTTTTTTGGATTTGTATTTATTTCTTATCCCGGCAAACATACAAAAAATAGTTGAGGAATAAAAGAGGGGTTTGGGAATTTTGTTTCTTATGTTCTACGATTTTCTAATTATTAATTACATTTGCACCCTTAAAATTTATATGACTATGGAAGACCTTAAACTCTTTATTCAATCGGAAATCTTATTGCTTGCTTTCAAGAAGGTGAGTTATGATGAATCGCTTATTAAATCGAAATTATTGGACTCTATTACGGTGGTGGATTTGATTGTTTCGATTGAAGAAAAGATGGGCATAGAAATTCCTCAACATTTGATTGAGGATGAGAATTTCGATTCTATAGATAAAATTATCGAGACATTGAGCAAGATATAAATTCGTGATGAGGAAGTTGTTTTTTCTATACTTTTTGCCGTTAGCCCTGTCGCTTTGTTCTATTTATTTATTGGCTCATAACGTCAAGATGAATACTTTTTTATTCGGTGTAAAACAGGAGGAAGCATTGGCGGATTACTTTAGATATATTCCTAATTACAGTCATAGAATTGCTTACGAAAACCAGTTTTTGAGGAGCAATGATTCATCGGAAACGATCTATCTTTTAGGCTCCTCGGAGTTGACCAATAATACGGATGGGATACCGTATAATTTCATTACCACTCATTTTAGGACGAAGGTAAAGGGGCTTGGTCATGCGGGGAATCAATGCTTCTCGATTTACTCCCAATTGCTTGCCAATGAAGAACGGTTGAAGGATGCGCCGATTGTTATTATTTTATCGCCAGGGTGGTTTCATGCCGATGCGGCGAATGGGACATCATCGGAAGTATTCTTGGAATATAATTCGGAACGATTCATGAATAATATTATCAGGAATGATTCGAGCAAAGCGTTTACGGATTATGAAATCAAGAGTATATCGGGATTTAACAAAAGCTATAGTAATCCCAACCTTGCCTTAAAGATTTTTAAGTTCAAGCATCTTTCTTCAAAAGACATTCTGCATACTATCTTCTATGAACCTATCATTGCGTTTGATAAATATTTGCTTCAAATTAAATTGGATATCTCGAATAAGGTTGAAAATAACGAACCGAAAAAAGTAAATGGATTTCGTAAAATGATAGTACAAGATTCTATAAAAATAAACTGGGATAGTTTGGAAGTTATTAGCAAAGAAGCTACCTTGGCGAACGCTACAAATAATGATTGGGGCATTAAGGATAGTTATTATTCTCAATATGTGAATGGGGTAACGCGGAAGGTTATTTTTTATGATACCAGCCGCAATCAAGAGTTTAAGGATTTGAAAATGTTGTTGAACTTATTGAAGACGAATCATGCGAATGCGAGTTTTATTATTATGCCTTTGAATATTTATTGTTACACAAATTTGAAGGAGCTTACCCCAACGATTAATTCCATGCAAAATGAATTGAATACTTATGGCTATAAGTGTTTGAATCTTTGGGTTGATGATCCTGCAAAATATGAGAAAGGAATGTTGGTGGATGTGATGCACTTGAGCGATTATGCTTGGTATAAGGTGGATAAATTTATTGTGGATACTTATCATTTGAACCAATGAAAACAGTTTATATAAAAAGGTTTTTGATGAATGTAATTGTCTATTTGACCATTGCGATGTCGCTCTATTATCTTTATTCTCCCATGAGCAATTATGGTGGGAACAAAACAAGTTCTACCGTGAAATTCGTCTATCAACAATTTTAAGATGCTGCCCTTTAGTTCGTTTGAGTTTTTCATAATTATGGCTATGTATGTAGCAGTTCTTGTGGTATGTAAAAGCATTCTACAGGAGTCGTTTTACAAATATATTTTGGCTCTTCTTAATGGTTTATTTCTTATTGTTATTTATCCTAATCCTATTCATTTTTTTCTGTTGGTTCTATATTCCTATTTACTTACCTTTCTTTGTGCTGATGTATTTAAATTCAAGAAAAAAATATGGGGCATATTATTTCTTCTTTTGCCCATGTTGTTGGTAAAATTTGATATTCGTATTCATTCGTACACGGGGAAATTAAACGACTTGATTTCGTTTGCCGGGTTGTCTTATGCGAGCTTTCGAATCATGGGATATTATATGGATAAGGCACCTAAAGAGAAGATGGCAGATATAACTTCTTATTTCAATTTTCTGTCGTTTACACCCACCCTGCTTATTGGTCCTATTGATAAATATTCGAGGTTTAAAATATCGCAGGATAATGGCTTTACAAACATCAACCCGGAGAACTTTATTATCGGATGGAATAACCTAGTGAAGGGTATTGCATTCAAATATATACTTGCTGAAGCAGTAGACAGATACTGGTTGAGTAAATATGATACCCAAAGCAAAGAATTTTTGCCTATGGTGAATAATATGTATGGTTATTTTGTTTATTTATTTTTCGATTTTGCTGGATACTCTTTTATGGCATTAGGCATTGGGAAGATGATGGGGATTCATGTTCCAGTGAATTTTACAAATCCCTTTCTTGCGGTCAATCCTTCCGATTTTTGGCGTAGGTTTCATATCAGCTTGGGAGATTGGTTAAAGGAATATTTCTTCACACCATTGTATCTGTTCTTTACGAGAATGAAAGGTCTTAAACCTTATCCTTTGCTGCGACAAAATGCTTCTTTGTTTCTCACCTTTCTATTGATGGGATGTTGGAATGGCTTTCGGTTTAATTACATTTTGAGTGGTTCGTTGTTTGGGTTGTACTCGATGATTCATAATACCTATACTGTGCAATGCAAAAAGAAGGGTAAGGATGTTTTCTTTGGCAATATGAATCCGATTGCTGTTAGATGTATCAGTATTTTTATCATGATTAATCTATCTGCTTTAGCGGTATATATTTTCAGTGGAAGATGCCATTTATAGATACAAAATATGAAATATAATTTTCATTCAAAAGAATTTGTTGAAACGGGTAGTATCCCTGATAAACTGGCAATAGCGGGAAGTGATGGAGACATAGATTGGAATACTTTGAAGATTAAAGTAGAAAAGTTATCTTTTGAATTGATGCAATTAGCTATACCTACCGGGCATCCAGTGTTGATATATGGGCATAAGGAACATTTATTCCCTGTTGCTATTCTTGCTTGTATCCATTCCTCTATGACTTATATTCCTATTGATAAAATATATCCTTTAGATAGGATTAAAAAAATAATGGAGATTACTGGTACACAAATTCTAATCAATTGTTCGAACAATACATTGGAACTTGAATTTGCTGCAACTATTAATCCTAAATTAGAGACAATCGTAGCATTCCCTCCTGATTATAATAATAGAATTTATGGGTCCTCCATCGAGCCGCTTCAATACATCATGTTCACTTCCGGTTCTACAGGGGAGCCTAAGGGTGTGCAAATATCTTATAAATCTATGTTATCATTTGTTGATTGGGCAGTGCGCGATTTCGGGTTTAGTGTTAATGATGTTTTTATGAATCAAGCTCCTTTTACTTTTGATGTATCGTTGTGTGATATTTTAAATTCCATGGCTCTTGGCGGCACGTTAGTTCTTACCTCTAATGATATTGTTAAGGACCAGAATGCGTTTTTGAATCGTATTGCTTTTTATCGTTGCAGTGTGTGGACTTCGACTCCTTCTTTCGCCTTTCTTTTTTTGCGTCATGCTAATTTTAATGTTCATAAACTGTCTTCACTTCATACATTTTTATTCATGGGGGAGGACTTGCCAAATCGGACTTGCAGCCTCTTGAAAATAAAGTTTCCGAAGGCTCGAGTGTTGAATGCTTATGGTCCGACGGAGGCTACCATTGTTACCACTTTTATTGATATTACAGAAGAGATTATTAGGCAACACCCTTCCATTCCGATTGGCTACTCTAAACCAGATAGCGAATTGTTGATTGATAAAATAAATCCTGACGACCGGGAAGGTGAATTGATTATCGTTGGTGATCATGTATCGAACGGGTACTTAAAGGACGATGAACTGAATGCCAAAAAGTTCTTTATCCATAATGGAAAACGTGCATTCAAGACGGGTGATTTGGCTTTTTATGAGGGTAGTATATTATTCTTCATCGGGAGAAATGATGAACAGATAAAGATGCACGGCTATCGAATCGAGTTGAATGAAATAAGCAATGCAATATGCCGCATCAATATCATTACAGATGCCGTTACCGTTCCTTTGAAACGAAATAATGAGGTCAAGAAGATCGTCAGTTTCGTGAAGGTAAATTTGGAAATCAGTCAAGACGAATTAAACAACAGGATCATCCCTTTTCTCGAAAAATCCTTGCCTTATTATATGATTCCTGGCGAGATAATCATCGTTGATGAATTCCCTTATAACACGAGCCACAAGATTGATAAAAATAAGTTGATAGCAGATTATATTCAACGATAAAATAATCCTCAAGCCAATCTTGACCACCCTTTCCACCCTCCTTTTATTGCATTCCCCGAAGAGGGTACTGTCATAAAACGATGAAAAATCAGGAAGCCGCCTCAATTCTCGTTGTCATACCTTCAAAAAATACCTCAAAAAGGTCAAACGCTGATGTTTACCTCCTAAACATTGGTGTTTACCTCCCAAGCACTAATGTTTACCTTCCAAACACTAATGTTAACCTTCCAAACACTAGTGTTTACCTTCCATACACTAATGTTTACCTTCCATACACTAGTGTTTACCTTCCATACACTAGTGTTTACCTCCCAAACACTAGTGTTTACCTTCCATACACTAGTGTTTACCTTCCATACACTAGTGTATACCTCCCATACACTAGTGTATACCTCCCATACACTAGTGTTTACCTCCCATACACTAGTGTTTACCTCCCAAACACTAGTGTTTACCTTCCAAACACTAGTGTTTACCTTCCAAACACTAGTGTTTACCTTCCAAACACTAGTGTTTACCTTCCAAACACTAGTGTTTACCTTCCAAACACTAGTGTTTACC
>CAIMUP010000022.1 GCA_903844645.1 uncultured Bacteroidota bacterium | reverse complement strand
GTCTGTACCAAACTTACATAGGTCTCTACCAAACTTACATACGTCCGTACCAAACTTACATACGTCCGTACCAAACTTACATACGTCCGTACCAAACTTACATACGTCTGTACCAAATTTACATACGTCCGTACCAAACCTATATACGTCTGTACCAAACTTCTAAAAGTCGGGTTTCTAATTCTTATTCTACGACGACCTTTCGCTGAATCACCCCATCCTCATTCTGCAATAAAACCAAGTAAAGTCCTTTCGGAATGGTGGATAAATTCATCTCATACAGGTTATCGCCAATAGCCGATATGTGCTGTTGATTGATAACCATTCTGCCCGTAACATCCATCAAACGGAGGGTATAGACGGCTTCTTTATTGGATGAAAAAACAATGGTCAGATGATCATTTGCAGGGTTCGGAAAGACATTGAATGAGGCATTCGCGGCATCCCATCCTCCCTCTTCAAGCCTCGACAAAGTAGTGAAGGTTTGTGTCGCACTCCAGGCAGAAGTAATGGTTTGGGCGGCATTACAATTCGTCCTGATCTGCCAATCGTAAGTGGTATTATGGGCGAGGCTCGAGAAGGTATAATGTGTATTCGGAGAAACAGTATAGGTAGTCCAGATATTCGCATTATGGATGCTTCTTTGAATAGAATATCCGTATGCACAAGTAGGTTGTGTCCAATTAATCATGGCAGAAGTCGCGGTAATATTAGTGGTTGTGAGGGCAGTGGGAGTATTGCAGGCATTATTCAAGGTTGTCGTCGCCGCACCTGTACATCCATTGCTATTGGTAATAGTTACGGAATAAGTTCCGCTAATGTTTGTTGAAATAGTAGCAGTCGTGGCATTACTACTCCAATGATAATTGGAATAACTACCCGTAACGGCGAGCGTTGCAGAACCTCCGCCACAGAAATTAGTAAGCCCCGTAACGGTAATAGTAGGCATCGGAAGGGGATTCACAATAACCGTCTTTTGAGTGGTACCGCTGCAACCATTTGCATTGGAAACAGTAACGATATAAGTACCTGTTGTATTCACAAAGATTGATTGCGAGGTAGCACCCGTACTCCAAAGATAAGAAGAATAAGTACCCATCATTAAACTAACAGAACCACCCTGACAAAAACTTGTAGGACCGATTGGAGTAATAATCGGTGAAGTGAATGCATTAAGAGTAACCACCCTCGAAGTAGTCGCGGTGCATCCCAAACTATTCGTAACTGTTACGATATAATTACCCCCAGTAGCAATAGTAATAGATGCCGTGGTTGCACCATTGCTCCAATGATAATTTGGATTTGAAGTAACCGCCAGTGTTGCGAAACTTCCTGTGCATAGTGATGAAGGTCCGGTAATGATTGCCGTTGGGGCAGCATTCACCGTTACTGTTCTGGATGCAGTACCCGAACAATTGGAAATAGTAGAAACAGTAACCACATAATTGCCACTTGTCGTCGCAGAGATATATTGAGTAGTTGCGCCATTGCTCCAATGATAATGGGCATAGACACCGCCATTCAAAAGCACTGATCCGCCTTGGCAAAAGGTTGTATTTCCACTGGTGGTAACAGTGGGAGTAGGATTAGTATAAACAGTAACGGTTGTGCAAGCCGTTCCACTGCATCCATTCGCACTGGTAGTGGTAACACAATAAGGCTGCGATCCAAAGGCAGTAATGGAAGAAGTGGTAGCACCTGTATTCCATAAATAAGAATTATACAAACCGGTATGCAAGGTAACTGAACCTCCATCACAAAAGGCTAATGGTCCATTAGAACTAATGGTTGGGGCAGTGAATGCAAGGAACGTGATAGGTATAGAGGCGGTCCCCGTACATCCAACTACTCCATTAACAGTAACACTATAAACACCATTGGTAGCAACCGTGATGGTTTGCGTAGTAGCTCCTGTATTCCAGAGGTAGCTGTAATAAACCCCGGCATTCAAAGTCATAGATCCGCCATTGCAAATTGTCAAAGGACCAGGATGTGTAATCGTTGGGGTAGGCGCAATGCAAGGACAGATAGGGGTTACCGTACAGCCGCTATGCATCACTGCATAAGGAATAGGAGTGAGTGCCCCATTACCACAACCGCCACCTCCGTCGTATTCATGAGTAACAATGGAGGGAACATTATATTCAGTGGTGGAAAACAATGTTCCCGAAGCACTACATCCGGTATTAAATAAGGAATCCATCTTCGCTAAACCTCCAGCCACATATCCTCCATCATGGGTCTTATAAAATTGCCCTCCAATCCCTGACTTTGCCCAGAGTACATTGCCATCGCCATCGGTCTTGATGAGATATGGACCGCTATCGGCATAACCGCCTATGTAATATCCTCCATCCCAAGTTTGATAAATGGTGGTAGGACTGCCAAAGCCTGTAAACCGAATGGTTTTAGACCAAAGCAAATTGCCGGCACCATCTGTCTTATTTAAATAAACACCGTATAGGCTGGTATCGAAACATCCATTATAGCCAGTTACAATAAATCCTCCATCACTTGTCTGTTGAACGGCAGAACCGGAAGCACTACATCCACCGCCATTGCCAATATTATCTGCCCAAACAACATTGCCACAGGAATTTAATCTTACTAAAAACAATCCGCCTACATAATAATCTTCATAATCCCCGGTAATGATAAATCCTCCATCATTGGTATTATTAATAGCCTTCAAATTCGCCTCGCTAAAGTCAGATGTGCCAATACTACCGCCCACAGTCGCAACCCCTCCACTATCAATCACTCTATAATAATCCAAGCCGATGAAAGCATTAGCGTATTCCGTGATATGCCCGATAATTGCCAACTTCCCATCATTGGTTACGACGGCACTCGCCACGCCGATCCCTTCGGTATTTTGACTCACTCCTTTAGTCCACAAAATATTGCCATTAGCATCCAACTTGGTAAAAGCCTGATATGCGTAATCCCAGCCTCCATCATAAGTGCTTACGACCAGGTATCCGCCATCAGCCACTTGACCGATAGTGCTTTCGTAGCTTTCGGTAGCACCGGAATCGGCACTGCCGACATTAAAAACTCTGGTCCACATCGTATCGCCGTTCGCATTCGTTTTGATAACTCCTAAATAACGGGAATAACCATCGGGCAATGTATCCTGATAATAGTTTTGAATTTGAATAGTGCCCGCCATAATATACTCCCCATCACTCGTTTGTTGCGTACCATCCCAAACTCCGAAATAAAATCCATTCAGATTAACAAAGTGGGATTGGGCATCCACATTAATGACCCCGAAGAGTGTCAAAAACAGGGTGGCGGCTGCAAAGATTTTGTTTAGATTTCTCATGCTATTAATTTTATTGGTAAAGGATTATTTAATTATTAGAGGCACAAAATTACCAATAATAGGATTAAATGCCAAAATCGGTTTCAGAAATTCCCCCGAAATTTCGTTTTTACACCTGAAATCTGCCCTTTTACACCTAAAAATCTTCACGGTAGCAATCTTTCCGGTAACGGTTGCTACCGTGACGGTAACGGTTGCTACCGTCATGGTAACGGTTGCTACCGTCGTGGTAACGGTTGCTACCGTCATGGTAACGGTTGCTACCGTCATGGTAACGGTTGCTACCGTCACGGTAAAGGTTGCTACCGTCATGGTAACGGTTGCTACCGTCGGGATAAAGGTTGCTACCGTGACGATAAAGGTTGCTACCGTCGGGATAAAGGTTGCTAAAGTCGAGGAAATTCCCTTTTTAAGGTCCAGCCCAAATTTTTTGGCGAGGCAATTTTAGTTAAGAACCAACTTCTTAATCACCGTCCGGGTATTCGATTTTAATTGGATAATGTAAACCCCTTTTGCCTCTTTTTGAAGATTGACAGGGAATATTTCATCCTTCATAAACATAGGCGATGATTGGTAAATGCTTTGCCCGAGCACATTGTTTATCGTAATCGAAACCTGCTCCGAATCATTGAAACGGCAACCCAAATTAACCATGCCATTGGAAGGATTCGGAAAGAGAAAAACCATCTCATCATCGCTTGGATGATACATACCGGTCGGTATAACATTGATGTCGTCGAGGTATAGATTATTACCTTTGTTATTAATGTTTCGGAAGATAAAAATAACATTGTTGGATGGAAAATAAGGAGTCAAATCAATCGAGTCTTGCCGCCATTGAAAAGGATTCGGGATGAAGGCAGTGGACTGCGTAGGAACGCTCCCCAAAGCACTCCCCCACTTCTTGTAAATAGAAGTAAAAGTAGCATTGCAATCAGATGAAATAAGAACCTCAAGTGTATCCGTAACGCTGATAGATGGAGGAGCATACGCCACCCAAAAGTAAAGAGAAGGGGTCGTGCTTCCGGTAAGATTAATAGGCTGGGTAACCATGTCTTCCAGATGCCCAACCACCGTGGAGGTATCATTGAAATTCATCATCAAAGCCGAGGCGTTTCCTGAATGCGCAGCAGCAGTAGTTCGTTGCCAGGGAATGGTGCAATCGTAGTTCTTCAAAGCCCAAAAAGAGGGCGGAAATGAAGTGGCTTCAAAGTCCATTGAAAAAGGAAAGTAGAAGTTGGGTTCTTTAGTAATGAAGGTACATGTTCTACGATCATTCGTCGTGTTTGCATCCGTGCTTCCATTCGGGTTCGATGTCCATGTGTAATAGATATGATCTCCCACAATGGATGAAGTATCATCAGGCAGGGAGATGCTTATAGAAGCCCCTGCGGCAAGGCTTCCAGACCATTGATAAGATTTTGAATTAGTATAATCAATCCTCGAATTAATAGTTGTAGAGGTTAAGATATTTGTTCCATAGTTCTTTAATAAAAGTTGAGGAGTAAAGGCTTGAGAAGTATTAATGCAAGGAGTCATCATCGGACTCATGATAGCCTCAATACCTGCGTCGTTAATGGCAGATGAAACAATATCCAATCCATTAGATGATAAGATAGAAGCACGAATAGTATTCATCACAGCATCCATTCTTACCACCTGCCCATGGGTAAATAGAGCCATAAAACGATCATCGGTATAATCCATGAAATCTTGATAAAGATTACCATTCGGACTATTGCCACAAGTAATGCGTTGACAGTTTTGAGAACCAAAAGTAGCAGTCATTTGTGTAGGGGTATCGGCAATGGAATCGTCGCCACAGAAGGCATCTCCCCATGTATGATGAAGGCTCAACCAATGCCCGCATTCATGGGTAAGCGTACGACCATAATTAAAGGGTGATGGGTCGCTGATTCTGCCAAAACAGGAGTAATGAATTACGCATCCATCAGTCGCAGGGTCAAGCCCCGGAAACTGTGAATAACCTAACAATCCTCCACTCAAGTTCCCCACCCAAATATTAAAATACAAAGCACTATTCCACGCATCATCGCCTCCCGTAGCATCATGTTTGATATGATCTTCGGTATAGAATGAATTAACCGTAGTATTCTTCCGAATGATGCCAGTAGTAGCATTACCATTGGGATCGCGAGTGGCTAATGCAAAATGAATTCCTGCATAACCAATAAGATTTCGGAAGTAAGGAGGCACTTTTACAAGGTCCGAATTCAAGTTGTTATAATCCTCATTCAGAACATCTATTTGCGATGCAATCAACGAGTCATCTATATTCTGTTCGGGGAGATTATACACCACATGCACCACCACAGGAATCGTAATCAGGCTCTTCATTTTATCGTTCGGGTGATTCAAAAGATAATATTGAATTGTCTGTTCAACAGCCTGTAATGTTGCACCCACAGAAGGGTCGTTATTCTTCTGAAATTCGAGATTCTGCATCGTTCCGCAATGAATGGGATGCGATATTTGTTGTGCATTTATTCCATTACAGAAACCGTGAAGAAGAAGGGAGAGAATAGATAGGAAGCGGGTAGTCATAGATTC
Source organism: uncultured Bacteroidota bacterium (assembly GCA_903844645.1). Taxonomy (GTDB): domain Bacteria; phylum Bacteroidota; class Bacteroidia; order AKYH767-A; family JABDAW01; genus JABDAW01. Next base: position 9,421 of record CAIMUP010000022.1, on the reverse strand, counting down.
TTATTTCTTCGTAAAGAAATTCGAGAGCTTCTCGGTAATGGAATTCACGAGTGGATCCACCTTATCCTCGAACTTCGAGAACAGCTTGGGAAGCATGTTTTCAATGACAGAAATAATAAACACCGACACCGAACTATGGGGCTTGTCATGGGTATTATTTTTAAACAAAATAGAATTAATAAAGTGATGCAAAATATTAATCGGCTTCAGGCTTTCTTTAATCTCATAAACATCATTTTTGATGATTAATTCTTGTTGAATCTTCAACGCTTCGAGGCGTTTAATCTCTTTCCGAAGTTGGTCTGTATTTTCAATCTTGTTCTTCATTTCTATCTTTAAATATTTGTTTGATGATGGCATTCATTATTGGTTTATTGAGCAATTTTTCTTTCCCTGCCCACAGGAATAATCCGAGGATAAGATACGCTGCGGCAACGATCAGAAATCCAAGGTACATTTTGCCGGTAACAGAGGCAATATAGTACGCAACGGCAACACTGGCAAAGAGAAAAAAGATAAGCATTATTAATAACAAGATACCACTTGCCATCATTGTGGAAACGACCGCAGCGAGACGGTGTGTAGTCTTTAATTCTATGAGTTCCGCGTTTGTATTCAGGTACTCTTTTGCATGATTTGCGAGGTCTTCTAACTTCGAATTGGTTTCTTCCATTTTGTATTTGTTAAGTTCTTTTACGAATGGCAAATATACCATTCCGTTCGCATATTATTAATGATATTTATCATCCCTACTATTGATGTTCGACATATTATTCTCCATAAAAAAAGCCCGCACTTGCCAATATGCAAATGCGGGCTTTAGTTTATTGTGATTATCTATTTATATCTTAGAGAATTTGCTCATGATAACCTTATCGCCGATGGTAGTTTTAACTAAGTAAACGCCATTCGCGAGATTAGCCACATTGATTACGGAACTGTGAATGCCATAACCTTGAGATTGTCCTGCCAATACGGTAGAAACATGGTCGCCAAGGATATTCAAAACCTCGATAGAGACAGGCATTGCCTTATCTAAGGAATAAGATACCTCGACATAGGTAGTAGCCGGATTCGGATAGGTAAGCAAGGAGAATTCATTGCCTTTTACTTCATTGATTCCGTTCAAAGACCCAGCAGCCTGGAGAGGAATGACATTGGTATTGAGAACCGATGCCACGGTAAAGTAATTATCCTCGAAGTTTGCATTCTGAATGTAATATAACTGGGTAGCCTCGCCTGTATTGCTGACACTTGCCAGCGTATTAAAGACAGAAGGGATATTATAAAAGCCTGTTGGGTTGAAGGCATACTGCGCCACTTCGCCAAAAGTACAAATTCCGCCTGCATTAGAGCCTGCTGTGAAGTTAGTATCGGGAGTCCACATTTGATTCACGATATTATATCCCATCGCGTGCATATCTGGCTGGGTATTGCCGACCGGTCCGTAGATTAACGTGTCGGTATCGTACCAAGTAAAGAAAATTTTGGTACCATCCCAGGTAGTGGTGGCTTGTCCGCGGGTAGCTTGGGTAACGGTAGGGTCATTGGTGGTTCCTGCTCCGAAGGTAGCGTCATACGTTTGGGGAGTGGAAAGCAATTTCGCGTTCCAGGTGCCGCCACCATCCATGGTATAGACATCGAATTCGCCCCACCAGCCCGGAGTAATAACACCTCCCGGTACTAAGTTGGAAAGGATCGGAAGAATCATGTGTAAATTGTTATTAGCATCAACAACCATGTCCACGACTCCGTAAGTATTGTAAGTAGCATCAGGAGAAATCTCTGCCAATAACTGATTCACGCTGTCCACATTGACTACCATTGGTCCTACCCAGGAAGTTCCTGCGTTATAAGTCTTATATACTATAGGAGTATAGCTGCTGTCCATCGCGAAACCGTTGGTATGTCCTAATACGGTGAGATAGCCGACATTCCCTGATGGTCCGAAGGCGATATTACAGGTAGAAATCATGCTGGTTCCGTTATTGTTCAGGTCTACAGGGGCATCGAGGAGCATACGGGTATAATCATAGTCACGAGTCGTGGTATTGAACACGCCGCGATTGATGATAATCTTATCCTGATAGATACCGGTGCCCGTAGTTTCGTCAATACTTGGTGCTACCGAGTAGGTAACGCCGCCTTGTGTAGCGGTGAAGCCATCAGGAATAACATACCAATGGTCGGTATAAGAACTATCCTTAATAGTGGTGCTGCTGCCGCTGCCTAATTGGCTTACGCCATGCACTACGCCGCCCCAATCGAGCATTGCGGTGGCATTGCCATTGGTATTATCGCGAGCCGGTGCGAAATACGTTACGAAAGCACTGTCGGCAATGGCATTGCCGGCAGGATTGTAGATGGTTCCTTGAGGATAACGGGCAACGGAGTACGGTTGTCCTTGTGGATCGCCATTAGGAGTGAAAAGCGGTCCGACATTCAGCTGTCCGGAGGGCCAGTTTGCGCCTTCATCTTTCGAGAAATCGTACCGAAGGAAGCCGGTAGAGTTGTCACCCGTGTTGGTTGCAGGATCTGACCGGTGGGTCATGGTAACGGTGTGAATACGAGGGTCTGCCCAGCATCCCTGATAGATTCCGAATGCCAAGCCGAAGGCATTTCCGCATCTGCCGATAGAATCAGCATGGACGGGAGGTCCTGATTTCATGCGTTTGGTAGCATTCGCTTTTTTAGGAGCGTACGTGCTGTTGGCAGGAGCGACGAAATTGCTGCTCGCTTTGCCTTCATTCGTAACAGCGGCATGACGCTGAATGGGGTAAGTGCTTACGTTGTCGGTGCGTTGAGCATGGATGCAGGTCCCGACGATCGCTGCGAATGCTATTAGTACTAATTTCTTCATTTTACTTAATTTTTTTTATTTGTTATTAATTTCTTTAGATTACATTTTTTTATTTGAGGCGGTAAAACTACAAATTTTTTTGGCAACTTCTACACACTCCTGCAAAATTTAACATTCGTCCGTTTTTAATCCATTAGTAATGGCATCCCTTCCGCCCCGTTTTTCATTCCTTGTGAAGAGCGTTTGACGCTATTAATAATGGTGAAGAGGATTTGCGTACATGCCTCCAAAATTAGCGTACATGCCTCGAGGAATAGCGTACATGCCTCCAGAATTAGCGTACATGCCCTTGAAATTAGCGTACATTGCCTGGCAATTAGCGTACATTAGTAGGCTTAAACACGAGATTATCGCTTGGTAATTGTCTTCACCATCCCTGCTCTGGAGGTACTCGGAGTAGTAACGATGGCATTGCTGTATCCCTTTGTCATCGCCAGTTCGCCATGCCCGGGTATGGTTACGCCAAGCCCTCTTTTTACCTTTCCTTTGAATACAATAATCGGATCTCCGGTCATATTCGTCATGGTACCCCCAAAAACGATATGTTGCAACTTCTTATCCACCCCAATCGGCACATTGCTTAACTGTGCTCTTTCCAAATCGGGAGCGTCAGAGGTGTCAATACCGTAGTCGCCCAATGCTCTCGTATCGTCTTCGTGGCGACCGTGCAGAAAATCTATTATTTTATGCATGTTAATCTCTGCCGTAGCCATCTTGCTGTTCGCCAATCCTGTTTCCGTCTTCGCATCTATGTGGTTTTGCGCTGCCAAAGCCTTCTGCGTTACTGCCGCCGCCACGCTCGACGCGATAGTAGCCATCACCCATCCTTTACTCACCAACTTACGCTCGATAGGGCAGGTGCCGGTAGCGAATGTCAGATAATGAGCATTGATATTCTGGAACAGCGTTACCTGATCCTCGAGCTTCGTAGGGAAATCGTTCTTGCCTGATTCGTTAAAATCGAATCCATAGTCATTACTATCCGTAAAAAGCGGCGCATTCAAGTCCTTCAACTCCCCCGCAATACCGCGGCTTACGGTATTCATGAATTTAAAAACCTTATCCGCCTGCGCATTGTTTTTTTCTCCCGCCCTAAACTTAATAAAATGGGTCGCCTCGTGCCCCACCGCCAAGACGGAGTTGCTATAATCCGTCGCTAAGTTAATCCCCTGCGCCGCATTGAATGCATAACATTCGCCTGTGCTGCCATCTGCCGCGATTTTGTCGCGTAAAGCCTTTATTAAGTTTGATGTTCCCTGTCTGGTTACTGGTGCTACTGTTTTCATAGTTCTTTTTTTTAATTAAATAATAATTTCGTGGCGGCAAAAGTAACAATTAAATAGTTGAGAAACGCAAACACCGGCAATAAGTACGGAATATGTACCATGAAATTCCTAATTTCGCCACGTTATTATGGAAACTATGACCGCTATTAATAAGAACCTCGCTGCCCTCCTGCTACTCCTCCTTTTTGGGATGAATTGCAGCGCACAAATGGATACTATTCTCATCCCTCCCGCTATGGAACTGCGCCTCGTACCGGGTATTTGGCATCGCATCCCCAACTTCAGCCGAACCAACTACGAACCCGTCGCGGTAGTCTTTGAATTAAAGAAAAATAAGGCAGTAAACATGACCGTTTTTGGCGACATCCTCCTCATCTCCACCGACTCTGCCCGCCACGATGTAAAAATATATTGCGATGATCGGAAAAACGAAGGACCGAAGGTGCAAATCACCGAAAAAAAGAACTTTACCATCATCACCTTCCCCGATTTACCCACCATCAAAGCCCGAAGAAAGGTCTATGCCGAGGTAATTGGCATCCACCCCGAGGGATATAAGGAAACGATTACCTTCACCGCCCCCGAAGATCTGAAAACAACCATGGATAGTGCCATTGACGACATCGTGAATAATGCAAACGTCGTCTCCGCCACCTATCTCGACACAAAATTGGGCTATCCCCTCAAAGAAACCAACAAAGAAACCATGGTCGAGAAACAAATGAACAAAACAATAGAGAAAATACGCGCCGAAAACCCCACATTTCAGCTCACCGATGTCGGCTACGACGAGTTTAATAACGAAGCACGGAGGAAGATAGACCGAGATTTGAAGTGGAGCTATTCTTATCAGAAATATTTTAAGATAAAAAAGAAAGTTACCCAAGGAAAACTCCCCTATAACGATTGGTTAGACAGCCGCTTTCTGCAAAAAGACAACGACGATGTGGCATTCCTCAAAGCTTATGGTGCAGGCAACAATGGCGAGCTTCGCGATGGCTTCGGAATAGCCCTGGCAAAGCACTTTGGCGATACATTAACCATCAATAATATCGCCGATCCCCTCGAAATTAATAGTAAAGGCAAGACCCTGTTCTGGACTTGCACCTTCCCCTCCACTCCTGTAAAAGATGTTACCAGTTTACTCGTATTTTACTTCGTTTACGACACCGCCTTTAAGAAATGGGACTCCTATAAAACAGTATTCCCCAAGTATGTCCCCACCCAAGAACAAACCTACGACATAAAGATACTGAAACACTCTATCGGCGAACAAGAATATGATAATATCACGGCAGATTTTGTGGTTATCACCAGCGATTCAGGGAAATATTTCATCGGCAATAATCAATTATACAATACTAATTTCATAAAGGTCGCCGATACGTTCGCCAGTGCCAAAAATTATAAGGTTTTAATCAAAGGCGTGTCGCTGAAAGACGTTAAGTTAGCCTATTCCGACATCGTTTCCTCCGAAGCCGACGGCGATGTGGTCGGTTTGAAATACATCACAGCAGATAAAAGATATTATCAGAGTACCTTACTCTTTGAAGACCTGAACGGAGACGATATTAATGAAGCATTTTTGATCACCGTATCGCTCGGCAAGCTGATAGATGCCAGAGTAATCACGATAACAGATAAAGGCGTCAAAGAAATACCTGCCGATGACACCTGGAAGGCGAAAATTAAGGAAACCGACTTCTTTAAGAAGCTCGCCAAGGAATCATCTTTGTCAAGTTCATCCTTTCAGAAGTAAACAAAATGGGGAATGTTTTAAAGATTTATTGCTTCCAGGTATTTCTCTGTCAAAGGCTTGTTGAGATACTTGAAAACATTGGGGTTAGCGGATGCTTTGACAATCTCCTCCTCGCTAATGGAAGAAGAAAGCACAATTATTTTGCACTTTTCTTTGTAAATGGAATTCTCCAAGGCAAGAAGTTGGAATTGTTCCAAGAACCAGAAGCCATCATGCCCCTTCATGTTCAAATCAAGGAAGATAACTTGAGGAAGATGGTCTATATTTTTTCTCAAAAACTCCAATCCTTCTTCCGGCGATGTCTTAACAATCACATGTTCGGCAAAATAACTCGTAGTGATTACTCTTTCGTTGATAAAATTATCTATACTTTCGTCGTCAATCAACAAAACAGATTCAAATCTAACTTCTTTTTTTACTTTTGCCATAGGGAAAATGAGTCAAGGTATTGTTTGTTTTGTTGTGGTGATGAGTGGAATCGAACCACTGACACAAGGATTTTCAGTCCTTTGCTCTACCAACTGAGCTACATCACCTTTTTTCTGCTTGAGGGCGCAAAACTAACAAAATTTTTATAACTCGGACAATTAAAATGAAAAATATATTTCAAACAAGAGTATGAAAGTGGCAATAGACATAGGCAATACCCTTACAAAGATGGGTTTTTTTGAAGGTCGTGAGTTACTTAAAACTTCCGTTATCCAAAATTATAACATGGAATCGTTTATTCAAGAGTTAAATAAGGATAAGGCAATGATTGATGAGGTAATTGTTAGTTCGGTTATTGATTTAGCCGATGATGTTATTAATTATCTCAACTCTAATTTCCGATGGCTTCCCTTTACTTCCACTACTCCGATTCCGATTGTGAATATGTATCAAACTCCTTTAACTATAGGCATGGACAGGCTTGCTGCTGTTATCGGAGCAAGGGTGTTTCATAAGACAGGTAACATCCTTACTATTGATGCAGGGACATGTATTACTTACGATTTCATAAATAGTAATGATGAATACTTAGGAGGGGGAATATCTCCCGGATTAATGATGCGGTATAAGGCATTGAACAATTATACAAGCAAATTGCCGTTAGTGCAAATTATGAATGATATGCAACTGATCGGAAGAGATACAATAGGTTCAATAAAATCTGGTGTTTTGAATGGAGCTATTGCCGAAGTGAACGGTATTATTGATCAATACAGCAGTTATTATCCAAATTTACAAGTTATTATCACTGGCGGAGACAATTCCTTTTTTGCCATTAACCTAAGAAATAGCATCTTTGCAGCCCCTCATTTAGTTCTTCATGGTCTAAATGAGGTTTTAATTTATAATAAAACAGATATACTCCACAATGATTAAAAATACCAAAAACACAGTTGAAATTTTCTCTATTACTCTAAAGATTCTTTTTCTAATCTTTATTGCTCCAAGTGCTATTGCACAAAATAATTCCTCATCTCCTTATTCCCGATTTGGAATTGGGGATATGCAATCATCAGGATTCACGGAGACGGACGGGATGGGTACTTCAAGCATTGCCCTGCACGAGCCGTTCAACATTAATTTCTCCAATCCGGCTTCTTATTCGTCCATAAAATTAACTACTTTCGAGTTTGGTGCGACCAGTAATTTTACCAAATTCAGTTCCGCCGGATTCCCTTCAAATACTACCAATACCAGTAACATTTCTTACGTTGCTTTAGCCTTCCCAGTGATTGCAAACAGGTGGGGGGCTTCCTTTGGCATGATGCCTTTCAGCAATGTCGGGTATAAAATATCGGATGCAGATACCATCGGCGGAACGACCGAAAATTATTTGTACACTGGCTCCGGAGGCTTCAATCAGCTCTACTTCGGCAATGCCGTGAACATCTGCAAAAGCCTCTCGGTGGGGGCTAATATCTCTTATCTTTTTGGATCCATCGAAAGGCAGAATACGGTCGAATTCCCCAGCTTAACAAGTGCGCAAAATACAAGGATAACGAACACGATTCACATCAATGATCTCACCTACAAGGTGGGTTTATTTTTTACTCTGGACAGCATCAAGGTGGATAGCTCAAAAATCTATGGTCCGAAGCACAAACTCAACGTCCTCCAATGCACCGATGAAGCCCTCGTGGTGGCGAATTCCAAGGATACCCTGTGGATAAGAAATAAACTTATACAGCTCAAAAGATTTGAAGTGATGTCGAACACCTCCGCAGGCATTACCTTCGCTAATGAACGCGATACTTTATACGTCAATAACACCCTCGGCAAGCTCAAGATAGATACCGCTTTGGATAACATAAAAGAGGTCAAGATAAAGAGCGACCGCTCCTTCTCCGTAGGCTTAACTTATTCACTAAATTCCAGCCTCCATGCCACGACGGACAGCCTCTCCGAAAGATACTTATCCACCTCATTGGGCGGAGTCGCCATCCACGATACCATAAATTATACCTCCGGAATAAAGGGCAGAATCACCCTCCCGATGAGCCTCGGATTCGGCATCGCTTATAAAAAAGGGCAACGACTGTTATTAAGTGCCGAAGCCTCCATACAGGATTGGACGAAATATACGTTTTACGGGCAAAGCGACCAACTTGCGAACAGCATGAAGATCGCTGCCGGAGCACAAATATCGCCAGATCTTATCCAGGCAAAGACCTTTTTTAAATCCATTACCTACCGCTTCGGGGCTTATTATTCTAAGACCTATCTCGACTTAAAAAGCACCCAGTTAGACGACATCGGCATTACCCTCGGATGCTCATTGCCCGTCTTCAGATCGCTCTCCAAGATAAATATTTCCATGCAGGCAGGGCAACGTGGAACCCTGATGAATAACTTGATTCGGGAACAATATATCCGTCTGGGATTGGGCTTTTCGCTGTCTGACAGGTGGTTTATTAAATACAAATACGAGTAAATATTTTTTTCGTTAATATTGAATGAAACGAAAGTTTTAGCCCACCTTTTCGGTTAATAATTTCAATCATTTAAGGCTAAAAAGTTTCGTTTTAGCATTGTCAAACTTCCTAATTGTAAAACGAAAGTTTGATGACATCATCTTTCCAATGTTTTCTTTCATCGTTTCGTTGTTGCTCCCCAAAAAGGTCGCAATCACAAAACGATGAAAGAAGAAAAATGGGGTAGATTTGGTATCACTTTTTCCCGCTTTTTAATTTCTTGAAACCGAATAAATGGGGCAAAAGAGGAAACGGTTTTGGAAGGCATCAGAGGGGGGACGAATTCCCCAACAAAGGTGATTTTGTGCTTGAAAATATTAATTCTAAACATTCCAGTGGCGGGTATTATGGACTATAATAAATCCCTTCCACGCTAACTATTTGTGTGTGCTGAAAGCACCTCTTTTTTACCCCCCCCATTTTGCCCATTCCGTGGTAAGTACCTTGTTCCAGAACACTTTTTTGACTCTCATTTTGACCCCTTTAAAAACTCAAGTACGCTATCAAAACAGTTTTCGGCGCAAAAAGTTCGGGCAATAACTATATTGAATTCAAT
>CAIMUP010000021.1 GCA_903844645.1 uncultured Bacteroidota bacterium | reverse complement strand
TGTTATGTCTAAACTCTTTTGTATTATTGCAGCGATGAAAAGGAAATTAATAAGGGATTCGAGGAAGGGAATGGATGGGGTACTAACATCATGGTTTTATTAAATATTATATGCTTTGAAATATTTAGCGTATAAAATAAAAATATTAAAATTACGATTAACCAAACTAAGGATTGAAATCTTATTGTTTGGTATAATTTCAATCGTTTCAATTTTTCTAATTGAATTGCTCTTAAAAAAAATACCGGCATTAAACGAAACAAGTTATGACCTTGGACAAGTTTATTTGAAATTATGTTATTCCTATTTCTCCTCCTTTATTTTTTATTTGTTAGTTGTCCATTTTCCAAAAGAAAGAAGAAAAGCAAAATTACACAGAATTTTGCATAATAAAATTCTTTACATAAGACGAGAAACAACAATACTATTAAACACACTATTCAAACTTCCAAATAATAATATTGATGCGGAAAATATTACAAACGACCAAATAAAAAAGATATGCGACTTGATAAATCCACATCTTCCAATTCCTGTAAATATAAATGGTACTACAGTTGTTTCCTTCCCAAATCTTTATGCTTTTATGAATTTGAGAACAAAAAACATTAAAGCTTTAATCAATGATATTTTTTTATTAAACGATGTTGTTGACAATGATCTAATGCAAGGATTGACAAATATTCAAGATAACCTATCATCCTTTTTTACATTTGATATTACTAATATAGACAATGGGCTTGTATTATTTTTATCTGATATAAATATTCATGGTAATACTAATCTTCAAGTATTAAGTCATAATATTTGTGATCTTAATTTTGAAACAAAACAGTTGGTTAAAAATTTAATAAAAGAAGACTGGGATGATTATTCTTTTGAATATACACACCTTGAATATGAAGGAGATCGAGCTTCACATAATAGATTTTAATTTACTATAATTCTAAATTATTTTTCTTTCATCGTAGTGTGATAGCAGCATTTTTCTTGCTGCTGCAACACGACGATGATGATGATTATGATTATTCTTATTTAATAGCTTCCGCTTCTTTTGCGAAGGAACCATTCGGCAGAAACGAGGGCGAGAAGCAAGAAGAAAACCCATTTGAGATTGATTAAATCTTTGAGTTGTTTGTGTTCGTAGGAGACTGATTTGATGTTGTCTAAAGCATGTATCATCTTGTCGAGATCGCCGAGCTGGCGTGGATAAACCATCGCTCCGCCATGATTCTTTGCAAGGGCATATAACATGGAATGATTGGCGATGGTTTCATTGCTCTCGACTTGCAGGGCACTGACGCTGAATACGCCGGAAGCAGTGAGCGTCTTGTCGCCAACCTTGACGGAGGCATTGTAGGTGTAATCGCCAACGGGTAAGTAGCCCGCCTTGAGGGTATATGCCTTGTCGGTTTTGCTGAAATTAAAGGGGAAACTTTTCTTGTCTTTGTTGATGATTTCGAGGTGGACATCGGGAGTGTTTATCAACTCGTAACTGTCGTTATAGACCTCGGCATCGAACTGCAATACTTCGTTCTCGGAGAAGGAATGTTTGGCAGTAACACGGAACTTATTTTTGGTTTCATGAGTACTTAAATACTGCACAATCTTGGTCACGATTTCATTGAAGGATTCATGGTTTTGATTGAGCATGTAATCGTTCAAACGCCACTTCCACAAGCCTTCTCCGGCTAATACACCGAGCTTGTTTTCTCCATCTTGCTTGAAATAAAGCAAGGGATAATCTGTCTTCACACTGCCTATCTGTTGCTTGAGCATCGGGTAGGTATTGGTCATCGTTTTATATGAACCAAATGGTGCAACCAAGGGAGGGAATTTGTTCAGATTCTTCTGTGCTTCTTCACTCAAAGTAAACAACGAAAAGTCTTTTACGAACGCAGGCAATGCATCATTGGTTTTACCTTTGCTATCAAGAATCATTAAGCCTAATTGCTGATCATTAAATAAACCTATCGAAGACTCGGAACCTAAGATATACCAGGCTGGAATATGTTTGTTTTTAATCAACGATAAAAGGTTGTTTGCAGGGTTCGTATTGGCAGGTAACTGATGAAGGATAACCAAGTCATAGTTGTTCAGGTTGCCATCAAATTTATCAATCAAAACAGTTTTCAATTCATAGTTTTCACCACTCTCAACGCTTTGTTTGATGGCAGCTAAATCAGGATGCGGAGCCAATGCTACCAACAAAACCTTTTGTTTGTTTTCAAGGACTTCGATGAATAAATCTTTCTCATTGTTAGTAGTCGTAATCTCTCCTTCCACAGGAGTTAACTTGACTTTATAATGATGAATTCCCTTAGTTTTTGCATCAAGAATAACTTGCACAGTAGAATGGAAATTATTAGTAGAAATATCAACTTGTTTCTTGAATAAAACGGTACTATCTCTGGATACAATTAATTGTGAAGTTGAGCCACCACATTCACGTGCATCAACATTAACTTGCAATGGGAAACTATTGCCAAGATAGACTACTTTATTGAAGTTAATTGAAGATAAAATCAAATCTTTATGCACAGTAGTATCGCCTAAAGCGACTGTATATACAGGGGTTTTAAGACCCTTGCTTGAATAAATAGGATTAGAACCTTGGTTAAACAAACCATCGGTAGCTAGGACTATTGCACCGACATTCCTACCATTATATTTGTTATTCACTTCCTCAAAAAGCTGACTGATATTTGTTTGCAAGTCTCCATAATTGTAATCAATTCCATCCTTCACACCATCGCCAAAGGAGAGTTGTTTGACATCATAATCTTTTGCCAGATTCTTTATCAAAGAGTTCATTAATTCGGGATAATCTTTTCGATAAAAGGCACTGTCTTTTCCTATCAAAATGCTCTTACTATTATCTTGTGCAACGATCACTATTGGCTTCTCTACTTCATGGAAGATCGTCTTTATCATCGGTGATAAAAGCAAGAAAGCAAGCAAAGTCACCACAGTAAACCTAAACACTGCCATCGCGATCTTGATCCATTTGTGCAGAGATTCTAAAGTATGATCTCTATAATAAAGAGCGAATGCATATACCGCTCCAAGCAGTATGCACAATAGGATATACCAAGGGGAAAGTTCTGTTACTAAGGAGAAGTTCATTAGGGTTATTTTAATTATATAAAGGATGTATGAGATGCTTAACGTAATAATTCTTTAAGTCAGCATACCGCCGTCAACATTTATTACCTGACCTGTGATATATGCAGATAAATCGGATGCAAGAAAGAGGCAAATATTCGCGACATCTTCGGGAGTACCACCGCGTTTGAGAGGGATAGCATCTCGCCACCCTTGAACCGTTGCGGGATCAAGAACGGCGGTCATTTCCGTTTCGATAAAGCCTGGAGCAACAACATTGCTGCGGATGTTTCGTGAACCTAATTCCAAGGCTACAGACTTCGAGAACCCAATGATACCAGCCTTAGACGCTGCATAGTTACTTTGCCCTGCATTCCCTTTGATACCAACGACCGAACTCATATTAATAATAGAGCCGAAACGTTGTTTCAGCATCGGTCTTTGGATGGCTTTGGTGAGATTAAAAACAGATTTAAGATTCGCATTTATCACGGCATCAAATTGCTCTTCACTCATCCGCATCAGCAAACCGTCTTTGGTGATTCCTGCGTTATTAACAAGGATGTTTACGGTTCCGAAATCGGCTACTACAGCATTAACCAATTCTTCTGCTGCCTTAAAATCGGAGGCATCTGATCGGTATCCCTTCGCCTTGATTCCGAAGGCTTCGAGTTCCTTTTCCAAAGACAATCCCTGCTCAACAGAGGAGAGATATGTGAAGGCTACATTGGCTCCTTCCTGGGCAAACTTCAATGCGATGCCTCTGCCGATTCCTTTGGAGGCTCCGGTGATGAGGGCTACTTTATCTTTTAATAAATTCATGGTATTAAACTGTGATTATTCGAGGGGGCAAAGATAGTTTTTCGGGAGTGATTCGCAGAAACGGGGATAAAAGACTCCATCAAAATCGCATTCTGCGAGGTGGCGGCTATTGTAAATCGGGATATTTGCGGGTTAAATTTGGATTGTTCCGAAATAGTTATTAGTTTTGCAGCATCAAATAAATAACAAAACGCGGGGTTGCTGATGCCCGAAACAAGTAGGCGAAACGGAATATCTTATTACAAAATGATTACAGAGAAAAAAGCAGAAGGGAAAAAATCGTTTGACTTGGCTACGCGGTACCTCGACAATGCCCGCAAAGAACTCGCCTTGGCGAAGAAAAATGGCAAATATTATGAAGATACCAAGCATGTAAGCATGGCTTGCGGAGCGGCGTACAAAGGGACTTTGGTGGCGTTGGATGCTATCCTTCTGTTACGCGGAATAGAGCGGGAGAAGAAGAAAAAGGCATCTATCGAGTTCTATGAATATCACTTGGCGAAGATAGATAAGAAAATATTACATTCACTCAATGATGTGTATGAGATTTTGCATTTAGCAGGGTATTATAATGAGTTCAACAATGTAAAAATCATCCTCCTTGCCTTCCAGGAGGCAGAAAACATCCTCAAAAAATTAAAAGGCATGTTATAGGCATTACGAATGAGGGCTACGAAATACATAACTTTTGACGAGGGACTGCAAGCTGTTTCTGCTCCAGGAACTGCAGTTCCTACGTCAGGTCATACTATTCCTACGTCGGGAACTGCAGTTCCTACGTCAGGTCATACTATTCCTACGCCAGGAACTGCAGTTCCTACGTCAGGAACTGCGGTTCCCACGTCAGGAACTGCAGTTCCTACGTCAGGTCACACTATTCCTACGTCGGGAACTGTAGTTCCTACGATAGGAACTGCGGCGATAAGCACGGTTTATAAGGTAAAGCTTAATAAAATCAAGTAAAATTATATAATAATAAACAATTAAAAAAAATTAAATTATGGTCGTACAAATTATTAAAATCGAAACAGAAAAGGAAGGACAGTCGTCGTTCCATGAGTATTACAAAGAAGAAGGCGAGGGAAGGATTGTTACTCGGGCAGAAGTTGTTCAGGTAATCATGCTGATGGTGGTTCTAACGGTAGTAAGTCATTCTTATGTATTGAAACCTGATGCTGAATTCTCTGCCCAATTGACCAAGTTCTCGAACTCGCTGAATGGAACATCGGGTCCGACAGCATTGGCGATTAAGTATGGTTACAGCACAGCACAATTGCTCTCCATTAAGAATGATGCGGCGTCTTACGCCTATTACATCTTGAAACACGTTGCCGGAGCGACCTATTCAAAAGGCTGGACCGAAACGGGCGATGAATTGAGAAATGGAACAGGAACAGTTGCGCCAATCTGGCCCATGGGCGACCCGCTGACAAGCCCTGTGCCGCCAACCACGTTTGTATTGCCAGGCATCGAAGCACGGTTTCGCATTAATGCAAGTTTTGCCAAAGATCAGAGGACTATTTACCTTCCAGCCGATGGCGTTACGATGGGTATTGAACCAACGTCCACTCCCTTTGTCCCAGGTGCCGGAACGCCGAATTTAGAAGGAAAAGTTGGCGATGGCGGACATCCACAATTTACTTATACCAAGGGTAAATATCAAGGTGTGAACATCTATAAAAACTCGAATGATGGCAGAGGATTTGTATTTTCACACACCGTCAATGACCCCACTTATACCGACTATGCAGCCTTGCCGGCAGTAGGCTCAAGTGCTGTTTGGGTGTATCGCGCCTTTTACCTACACAAAGGCAAAGAAGTAGGGACGATAAGCAAAGATGTAACAGTTACCGTAAGAGGGCTGGTAGTAACAACATAGAGAATAATTAAACAAATAAATAACAGGGACAAGCCGAAGCCCAACCCAAGTAGGCACAAATTAAATAATTAAACAAATGAAAAATTTAAACAAAATTTTGAAAGTAGTAACTCTTGTTGTAGCGTTCTTCTTAGTAACGAATGCTAAAGTCAGTGCACAGGATGTGGTTATTCCTGATGCGAATTTTAAAGCCTATCTGGTAGGAAGGGCTGACATTAATACCAACAGCGATGGTGAGATTCAGGCTAACGAAGCACAGGCATTTACAGGGACTATTGATGTGAATGGTCTTGGCATTACCGACCTGACGGGGATAGAGGCGTTTACGGCTCTTACCGAACTGGATTGTAATCACAATTCATTAATGACGATTGATGTATCTACCAACACGGCGCTTGTGCATCTGGACGTTACCTACAATCAATTAACCACGATTGATGTTACGAACAACGCGGCACTGGTGTACTTTATCTGCCAGTTTAATCAGATAACGGCTATTAATGTATCGGCAAACACAGCACTTACCGGCTTGAGTGTTTATAACAATCCGATAAGCACTTTAGATGTGTCTGCACTTACCAACTTGCAGCATTTGGGATGTAACAATATGAACTTAACCACTCTGGATGTTTCGGCAAACCATGCGCTTATTGATTTGTATTGTAACTACAATCAGTTAGCCTCCTTGAATATCCAGAATGGTAACAACACTAACATGCAGAACTTGCAAGCCGATCACAATCCACTCTTGACTTGCATCCAAGTAGATGATGTAAGCTGGGCAATCGCTAACTGGACGGTATCTAACTTTAATATAGATGCCTCGGAATCTTTCAGTTTGAATTGCAGTTGCATTTGGACACCTCCTACCCCTCCTGTTATCACTGCTAATGGACCTCCCATCTTTTGCGCAGGAGGCAATGTCGTTCTTGGCGTTTCGAGTTATCCATTTTATGCATGGAGTGATGGAAGTTCAGATTATTTTATTACCGTAACTACATCAGGAACCTATACGATTACCGTTACCGATGCCAATGGATGTACGGGCACCGCTTCGCAAGATGTTTCTGTTCATAGTAATACACTAAATTTATATACTGATAATACCAGTGGTGTCTGCAACGAACAAGTTGTATTTGTAGAAGAAAATTCAGGACAATTTACATCTTGGTTATGGAGCAACGGCGGGACGAATAATTTTGTATTTGATGATATTACTACGACTACTACCTATTCCGTAACCGCTACCGATAATATCGGATGTACCGGAACAGGATCAGTAGAGGTTGTTGTTCTTGGAGGTCCTGTGCCAACGATTACTTCATTCTATCCTACCGATTTATGCGGTCCAGGCACGGCATTTATTGATGCTGGTTCATATAGTTCTTATAGCTGGAGTAACGGAGGCTTTGCTGAAACGGTTCATGAGAATGTATCCACAAGCACTACTTATACTGTTACTGTTACCGATGCAAGTGGATGTACTGGCAGTGCTTCGATAGATATTAATGTACACGATCTTCCCATTCCAACTATAACAGCCAATCAGACTACTTTCTGTGGCGGTTCGCTCTCCAACTTTTTATCCTTGGTTGAAACATCGGGTCCTTATCCTGTGTATATCTGGAATCATAACAACACAGGTGAAAACGATATTCATACCTTTATTACCCAAAGCACTAACTATTCTGTTACGGTTATGGATGCTCATGGATGTTCGGGAGTGGCTTCAATAGATATTACTGTTAATCCGAATCCTTCACCTACAATTTTTTCTTATTATCCTACCAGCTTTTGCGGTTCAGGAACTATCTATTTAGATGCCAGCGGATGGTCGTCATTTAGTTGGAGTAATGGCGGAACAGATCAAACTGTTCATGAAAATATATCCACAAGCACCACCTATATTGTTACTGTTACCGATGGTAATGGATGTACTGGCACTGCTTCGCAGGATATTACAGTTAATCCAAGTCCTGCAAATCAGGATTTCTACACCCAATATTGTGATGGAGCCACACCTACCCTTTCATTAAGCGATTCTTATGCTTCTTATTTATGGGGAACTGGCGAAACAACTGCTTCGATAGTAGTAGATGTTACAAGTGACATTACCTATTGTGTAACTGTTACCAATGATTTTGGTTGTACAGGGGTTTCTTGTATTCATATTACTGATAATGCGTTACCAACTCCGGTGATGTATTCACAATTATCCAGCACTTTTTGTGTTGGTGATTATGACATTCTATATGCCGATCAATTCAATTTTTATTCAACTTACCTTTGGAGTGACGGTACTACCGACCCTTCAATATATGTATATACTTCTGGGACATATTCCATTACAGTGAATGATGTAAATGGTTGCAGCGGGACTACTTCTATTGCTATAACTGCAAATCCAGTTCCAACACCAACAATTACCTCTAACCTACCGACTACAACTTGTGACGGGAATACCTTATCTTCTATGACATTAGATGCGGGTTCAGGTTATACCGCATACCTATGGTACAATTGGGATAATTCAACGAATGAAACATTATCTCCAAACAATACAGGAACTTTTTCTTATGCAATACAAGTTACTGATGGAAATGGATGTACTGGAACAGGAACAATTGATATTACTGTTGTAGCACCATATACCGTTACCATTACTGCTAATGGACCAACGACACAAACACTTTGCACAGGTGTAGATCTTGATTTGACTTTGGATGCCGGAAGTGGATATACTTCTTACAATTGGTTTAATTATGATGCCTCAACAAATCAGACATTACATACAAATTATGATAATAACTTTACTTATTCCGTCCAAGTTACGGATGCTAATGGGTGCATAGGTTATGGGTCGTTAGATGTATTTGTAACGGTGACCGATCCCTTTGTTGTAAATATAACTGCCAATGGACCAACCACACAAACACTTTGCACAGGTGTAGATCTTGATTTGATTTTAGATGCAGGTGCAGGGTACTCAATTTACAATTGGTATAATTGGGATGCCTCAACAAACCAAACTTTACACACGAGTTACAATAATAACTTTACGTATTCCGTGCAAGTTATAGATGCTAACGGGTGTATTGGATATGGATCGTTAGACGTATTCGTTACAGTGTCCGATCCTTTTGTTGTAACCGTAACTGCTAATGGACCTACTACATTTTGTCAGGGAGGCTCTGTAACTCTTGATGCTGGATCAGGATATTCAACTTACGCATGGTATAATTATGATAATTCTACTGACGAAACTCTTTTTACAGATTATTCAAGTAGTTATCCTTATCAAGTTAGAGTAACTGATATCAACGGTTGTATCGGATTGGGAGAGTTGGATCTTACTGTAAATACTACTCCTTATCCTTTCATTTCACCGAATGGTAACACCACATTCTGTCAAGGGTCATCTGTTGATTTGAGTGTTTTTGATTATAATTCTAATGCCCCATACCTATACTATTGGAGTAATGGCGAAACAGATGCAACAATTACTGCATCAATAACAGGAACATATACTGTAACTATCTCTAATCAATACGGTTGTACAGCAACAACCTCTGTTGATATATTGGTTTCAATACCTAATCCCCAAATGTATTCAGTTTACTCTACAACATTCTGTGAAGGCAATAATGATCAATTGTGGGCTGATTACAATACATCATATTATGGATATAATTGGTCTGATGCAAGCACTAATTGGTATCTTAATGTCTTCCATTCAGGATCTTATTCAGTTACCGTAACAGATGCGTATGGATGTACTGGAGTTACCTCAATTGTAATTACGGAAAATCAAAATCCAACCCCTTCTATTACTCCAGTCAATCCTACTTTCTGTGGTCAGGGAGTGCTTGATGCTGGTGTAGGATATTCTTCCTACTATTGGTATTCTTCAGGAGAAACAACACAAACTGTATCCACAAACGGTTCGGGAACTTATTATGTTTCCGTCACAGATGTTAATGGTTGTAGTGCATCTACTTCAACTGATGTTACTGTAAATTCATTTTCAGATCCCACAATTGTTGGTTCTTCTACATTCTGCACTGGAGGATCTACAATATTAAACGCTGGATTTTATTATGGTTATGATAATTATTTATGGTCATCTGGTGAAACAACAGCTTCAATTACTGTTAATACACCTGGAACATACACTGTTACCGTTTCCAACAATAATGGTTGTTCAGGTACCACCTCTTTAGATGTTACTTTAGGGAGTGCGCTTACGCCACAATTATTTATTTCTCCATCATCAACTATTTGTTTTGGTGGAACTATTTTTATTGATGCAGGTTATTATGATAATTGGGCTTATGCATCTTATGTATGGAGTGATGCTTCAACACAATATTATCTTTATGCAACTACTACTGGGGACTATTCAGTAACAGTTACAGATAATTCAGGATGTACTGGGGTAGCAACCGCAAATATCATTGTAAATTCAAATCCTATTGTTCCAACTATAACCGCTGATGGTCCAACAACTTTCTGTAATGGTGGTTCTGTTACTTTAGATGCCGGAGTGGGTTATGCTTCTTATTATTGGTATTATTCTAGTGCTACCTCCCAAACCGAAACTGTTACGGGTGATGGAACCTACATTGTTGTAGTTTCTAATGCTGATGGTTGTACTTCAACCGCTTCAATTGTTGTTACAGTTACGCCAGACTTCAATGTTACGATCACTCCAAGTGGCTCAACAACGATTTGTCAAGGGGCTTCAATTACTTTAGATGCAGGCGCAGGATACACTTCTTATTATTGGTATAATTATGATTTATCAACGAATCAAACCTTAACAACCAACTATGCTTATAGCTTTAATTACGGTGTTGAAGTAACTGATGCAAATGGGTGTCATGGATATGGGACATTAAATGTTACCGTTGAACAACCTCTTAACATTACAATAACCTCAAGTGGTTCTACAACAATTTGTGAGGGTTATTCAGGTTTGACATTGGATGCAGGTGTAGGTTATGCAACATACAACTGGAGCTATCCTTCCAATTCAACAAACGAAATTATTACTCCGTTGTCAACCAATAGCTATACATACTCTGTTCAGGTTACTGATAACAATGGATGTATCGGAAATGGCTCTATTGATGTTCATATTACCCCAGCATTCGATGTAACAATTACTGCAAATGGTTCTACTTCTTTATGTGATGGAAACAATGTAACTTTAGATGCAGGTAGCTACTCAACTTACTATTGGTATTGGGATAGTTCAACTGATGAAATGTTTACAACTAATTATAATTCAAGCTACACCTATAACGTATCAGTTACAGATGCAAATGGATGTATTGGCAATGGAAATATTCTTGTTACCGTTAATCCAAATCCTTCTGTAACAATAACTCCAAGTGGTCCTACTACCTTCAATCAAGGTGGTCATGTCGTTCTTGATGCCGGTACTTATGCTACATATTCTTGGAGTAATAATTCAACTGACGAGTCCATTGATGTGAATACAAGTGGCACATATGAGGTTACTGTTGTTGATGCAAATGGTTGTATTGGTATTTCCTCGATAGATGTTACGGTTAATCAAACCGGTTGTTCTATCACTCCAATTGGTTCTACAACTTTCTGCCAAGGTGGTTCTGTTCTGTTAGATGCTGGAACGGGAATTTCTTATATGTGGAGCGATGGAACAACAGATCAAATAAATACAGTAACGCTTGGTGGCAATTATTCTGTAACAATTACAGACATTACTTCAGCAACTTGTGTAGCCACACAAACGGTTACAGTGAATTCAAATCCAACGCCATCTATTTCTCCTAATCAAAATACCTTTTTCTGTGACGGTGGCTCTGTAGGCTTAGATGCTGGTTCTTATTCAATGTATAATTGGAGTAATGGTAATACAGATGAAAATATCATTGCTACAACAAATGGTAATACTTGTGTTACTGTAACTGATGCCAACGGTTGTACTGGTTCTGCTTGTATAACGATTACTGTTTATCAAAATCCAAGTGTATCAATTACCCCTAACGGAAATACTACTTTCTGTGATGGTGGCACAATAGATTTAGATGCAGGTGTTTGGTCAAATTATTCTTGGAGTAATGGAAACCCAAATGAAATATATACTGCTACTACGAGTGGAGATTATTGTGTAACCATAATTGACGGCAATGGCTGTATGGGTTCTGCTTGTATTCAGGTTACGGTTAATCAAAATCCAAGTCCATTTTTAACTTGGAATGGCTATGCAGCATTCTGTGATGGTGGTTCTGTAACTCTTGATGCAGGTTCATGGAATTCCTATAGTTGGAACAATGGTGGTAATACTGAATTCACTACTATTTCTACCTCCTTTACTGCCATTGTTACTATTAGCGATGCTAACGGTTGTACAGGAACAGCTTCTCAAGATGTTACTGTATTCCCTAATCCAACGCCAACGATTTCTGTAAATGGAAATACTGCTTTCTGTGCTGGTGGTTCTGTAATGCTTGATGCTGGTTCTTTCCAATCATATAGCTGGAGCAATAATAGCACTGACGAAACCATTACTGCTACTGCAACGGGTACTTATACCGTGACTGTTACCGATGGGTTCAATTGTCATGGTACAGCTTCGCAAGTTGTTACAGTCAATAATAATCCTAATCCAACAATCACTCCTAATGGACCTACTACTTTCTGCACAGGTGGTTCTGTTACGTTGAATCTTGGTTCTTTTGCTTCTTACAATTGGAGCAATGGTGCTACCACTCAATCTATCACAACCTCTCAATCAGGTAACTTTATTGTTACTGTTACCGATGCGAATGGATGTGTGGGCATGACATCGCAAAGTGTTACTGTTAATTCAAACCCTAATCCTACTATTACGCCTAATGGAAATACTTCCTTCTGTAGTGGTGGTTCTGTGTTATTAAATGCTGGGTTGTTTAATGCTTATAACTGGAGCAATGGTGCTACTACTCAAACTGCCACTGTTTCAACAAGTGGAATAGTTACCGTTACCGTTACCACTTCTCATGGTTGTACCGGAACGGCTTCCATCACCATTTTTGTTAGTGCTGGTCCTTCTCCAACCATTACTGCCAATGGTCCTACTACCTTCTGCGATGGTGGTTCTGTTGGATTAAATGCCGGTCAATTTGCTTCTTACATGTGGAATACAGGTTCTACAAATGCCTCTATCACCGCCTTCGGTTCACAACCATATTGTGTTACTGTTACCGATGGAATCGGGTGTACTGGTACTAATTGCATTTTCATTACTGTTAATGCCTTGCCTTCTGCTTCTATTACCGGAAATTCCACCATCTGCAATGGAGGTTCTGCTACCTTGAGTGCTGCTACTGCCGCTTTTTATCTCTGGAGTACAGGTGCTACCACTCAATCTATTACCTCTACTACATCGGGTAGCTATTGCGTAACTGTTTCCAATAATTTTGGATGCACTGCTTCGGCTTGTCATTCCTTGACGGTATTCTCTGCATTACAACCGACCATTACCCCGAATGGTTCTACTTCTTTCTGCCAAACCAGCAGCGTTACTTTGGATGCTGGTGCAGGTTATTCTTCCTATTCATGGAGCAATGGTTCGACGAACCAATCGGTAACTGTGAATACGTCCAGCACCTTCACCGTAACCGTTTCCAATGCTGCTGGATGTACCGGAACGGCTTCGCAAATAGTGGTGGTTACTCCTTTGATTACGGGTCTTACCATTGTGGGTCCGACTACCTCATGCAGTGGCAGTGGTTCATTAACTACGGGCACGACTTACCAGGCTTATTTATGGAGCAATGGAGCGACTACCCAATCTATAAATGTTACCGCTACGGCGGTGTATTATGTAACGGTTTCTAACGGAGGTTCTTGCACCGCGGTAGCGCATCAGGCGGTTACGATCCTTACGATTCCGATGCCTAATATCCTTGCGAACGGGCTTGCAAACTTATGTGGCGGTGGTTCGGCAACGCTTACGGTGGGTGCTGTTTTCGCATCTTATAATTGGAGTACGGGAGAGACCACGCAAGGCATTACCATTAACGGAAACGGAACTTATACCGTAACTGTGGTGAGCGCAAACGGATGTACCGGAACACAATCGTTGGTGGTTACTTCAGGATGCAATGTGCCGACATTCGGTACTACGCCGACTACGAATATTGCCTCTACGGGAGCGATGGCTAACTGGATTCAACCAGCTTGCCGTTACAATTATACCATCCAAATAAGCCTGCACAATGCCAATATTTGGGTGCCGCATACGATAGCTGCCAATACGCATTATATGTTCTCCGGTTTATTACATAACACGGCTTACGATTGGCAAATTCAGACCAATTGTAACGCGAGCGGTTCGGTAAATTCAGGCTTCAGTGCGATCCAAACATTCACGACTGCGCCAAGGTTGGAGCTTGGTGAATCGGATAATACGATTGCTTCATTCAATGCGTATCCAAACCCTGCAAGCGACCAAGTTACGGTTACTTTTTCTTCATCGAATGAAGAAAATTACAGCCTCCGCTTGATGGATGTTACGGGCAGAACGGTGTTATCGAATACCAATACTTCGGTTGTTGGCGAGAACCAATATCAGCTCAATCTTTCCTCCATCGCAAGAGGAATCTACATGGTGGTATTGCAAAAAGGCGATGCCACGTTGCAAACCAAAATCGTGGTGCAATAAGCGACCCGATTTTTATGAACCTAAAAGGCAGTCAGCAATGGCTGCCTTTTTTGTTTTGGATAAACCCAAAAAAAAGGTTTAAGAGGGTTTAAAGTCTAAGGTTTAAGGACACGGCAACAACCTTAAACCTCAAACTTTAAACCTTAAACCCTTTCATGGAACTTCGCACCTGTCAGGATGCTTGGACAAAACACTGTTGAAAGGTTGCTTTTCAATGTAATTTAAGTAGTTCCATCCCCGCGCGATTTCATTTCTCGCGCTCGTGATTTCATTTCTCGCGCCCGTGATTTCATTTCACCACACGGTGGAAGACCTTCACCACACGGTGGAAGACCTTCACCACACGGTGGAAGACCTTCACCACACGGTGAGAGACCTTCACCACACGGTGAGAGACCTTCACCACACGGTGAGAGACCTTCAGCACACGGTGAGAGACCTTCACCACACGGTGGAAGACCTTCATCACATGGTGGAAGACCTTGTGTCCAAGCATCCAGACAGGAAATCGTGAAGGGGCGATTGCCTGTCTGGATGCTTCGTGGGTTTGGGGGACTTTCGGATACCACTGCGCGAGGGATGGTAGGGGCTTGGTTGCCGACATTTGGTGGGGCTTTTGGTGGGAGGCGGCAACGGAACCCCCGAACAGCCCGACCGCTGCTGCCTTTTGGTGGGGACTTTGGTGGGAGGCAGCAGGGGACGCGCCATAAAAGAATCGGGAGGAGGTATTAAACCTTTGCATCCGTTTCAAATCATAGAGCCAAATAATAAATACAAACAATAATTAATAATTTAAGAAAATGAAAAAAGTAATCGTAACATCAGCAGCAATGTTAATCGGAGTATTAATGTTCGCTCAAACCAATGCGCCACAGGCAACACCCCCTGTAACACCTACCAGCGTAACGCCTCCTGCCGGAGAACCCGCCAATGCCGATAAAAAGCATGACCGGAAGGAGGATCGGAAAGATATCCGCGAGGATAAAAAAGAAATCAGGGGGGACAAAGCGAAGTTGAAAGCCGACAAAGCGGCTGGCGATAAAGCCGATATTCCTGCCGACAAAGCCAAACTGAAGGAGGATAAAGAGGATTTGAAGGGTGACAAAAAAGAACTTCATAAGGATCGGAAAGAACATCGGAAAGAGAAAAAAGAGCGTAAGCATAACGAGCCTTCCAAATAATTTCGGGGTGATGAAAGTGAAGAAATGTTAAAGTTTGATAGAACGATTAAACCTTTTAACAAGATTCACATCATAGTCTGCGAACAATAAATACAAAGAACAATGAACAACATAAAGCACTTTTTCGCAACCGTAACCGCCCTGCTGCTGATGCTGGGAATAATGAACGGACAAACGGCACCTTCATCCACCATCAGCCCCAGTAATGCAGTAGCCCCAAGTAAAACCATCACGGTCAACCAACGGGGTAATTTGCATGAAGTATCCCCCTCCGGCAGCAAGATGGATGACCGCAATGCCAAGGCTTCCTTTGCCAATGCCAATGACATGAAAAATGGCTGCCATCACAGGCATCATCGCCACCACAGGCATCATCGTCATCATGCAAATCCTGCCAACAGACCAGGCGGACGTGCGATGGGTGGGCATCATCATATTTAGGAAAGAAAAGATTAGAATAAAGTTTTGTTTCATGGTTGGAGGGGTTGAGATTAATTTTTCAGCCTCTCCTTTTTTTATTTAGATTTGCGCCCTATGAAACTGCATATTTATTTCCCTGTTTTCGCGCTGATTTTCTTTGTCGGAATGCTTCAATCCGGCATTGCAAACCATTCTCCTAAGGATTCTACGAAGAATGCCCAAGATGATTCTGCGGGAGAACGAATTTATACCGTAGGCTTGGATTATGGCTCCAATCAATCCTTCAGAGGTAGAAATACAGGGCAAAAGCAACCCTATTATTCTCCGAATTTTAACTATCAAGCTAAGTCGGGGTTCTATTTCTATGCGTCTTTAACCAATATCCTCGTCTCTAAAGCAGATACCACGGCAGAGGCTGTAGAAGCAAGGAAATATAAGGTGGATGAATGGCAAATCAGTCCAGGATATTATTTTAAAATAGATAAAAAAACAAAAGGTTCGATCAGCTTTACCCATTATTTTATCAAGGATACTTTGCTCATCACTTCGGGCATTAAAAATAACATAGATTACTCTATGGATAGGGATTTTAAATATGTGAATGAGAAATTGAGTTTCGATTTGGATTTAGGAGATGAAACCGATTTCGGAATTACCCTCGAAACATATCATAGCTTCGATATTGAAAATCTTTTTACTAAAGACAACGATATTCTTTCTATCATTCCTGGCTTCACCTTTACGGCAGGAACCCAAAACTTCTATACCACCAAAATTGCCAGGCAAGGAAAAGGACTAGGAAAAGGTAAGCCGCCCGTTACTACCACAACGAAAAAGTTCAGCGTTATTGCCTTCGATTTTAGCATTCCCTTATCGTACTCTATTGGTAAATTTACTTTTGAAGGAGCCTATAATTATACCGCTGCACTGAACCAACCAAAAGAACCTGGTGTTGCTGATTCAAAGCCGTTTGGTTATGCTACTGCTGCCATCAGTTTTGATTTCTAATTTCGTTTTATGGCTAAAGCAAAACTATCAAATAAAAATTTAAAAGCTGGTGTCAAGACAAATTCTACTACTCATGATTTGTTGAAAACAGAAGGAACAACTAACAATATCTACTTCCTTCTTTTCTTGATAGGCTTGACTTTCGCGGTCTTCTTCCCAATCTTATCCAATGATTTCATTAACCTCGATGACCCTAATTACCTGACTGAAAATCCTGTTGTAAAGAGCCTGTCTTCAGATAATATCAAAGCAATGTTCAGCAACCAGTTCGTTGGGAATTACCAACCTATTACCATGCTTTGCTATGCGGTTGAGGTTCACTTTTTTAAATTCAACCCACATGCCTTCCATTTTGTTAGCTTGTTGTTGCATTTATTCAATGTGGTATTGGTGTATTTAATCTTCCTTAAAATCAGCCGGAAAGCAATAGTAGCATTCATCACTTCACTACTATTTGCTATCCATCCGATGCACGTTGAATCGGTGGCATGGGTGGCAGAATTAAAAGATGTTCTTTATGCTTTCTTCGCGCTCGGATCACTATTTTTGTACCTTATTTATAAAGAAAAGAAGGGTGCGAAATTATTCTATATCTTAGCACTTATTTTATTCGCCTTATCTATCCTATCCAAAGCCCAGGCGGTAGTGTTACCAATGGTTTTGATACTTATTGATTACTTCATGCTTAAGAAAATAAACAAGCAAATTATTCTCGACAAAGTCCCGTTTTTCCTCATCTCTGTCATCTTTGGAATCCTTGCTTTTATAGTACAAAAAAAGGCTGGAGCGGTGCAAGATTACAACTACTTTAATTTCGTTACACGCATCTTATTTTCGTGTTACGGCTTGATGAATTACTTCTCCAAACTCATCCTCCCGATTCATCTTTCTTGCTTCTATCCGTATCCTGAAACACACGATGCAATCAACAGCAATTGGGTGTATATTTCGCCAATAATTATATTAATAATAGCTGCGGTTTTATGGTGGGCAATCAAGAATTCCAAGGTTATCGTATTCGGGATATTATTCTTCTTAATCACTATTATTTTGGTGCTGCAACTCATCCCAATTGGCGATGCAATCATTGCGGACCGATACACGTATCTCCCCGCGATAGGGCTATTTTTCATCATCGCTTTTTATTTTGAAAAACATTATTCATCCTACAAAAATTTAAAGACTCCCCTCCTGTTCGTCGGGATTGCTGTTACTATTTTGCTTAGTTATTTATCATTCAACAGGGCGAAATTGTGGAAAGATACAATCTCTATTTATACCGATTGTCTGAATAATTATGAGGCGGCGATTATTTATAACAATCGTGGTGCATCTTATTATAATCTCCAAAATTACCAAATGGCTATCAAGGATATTTCGGCTTGTTTGGAATTAAAACCGAGGTATCCTCATGCTGTAAAAAATCGTGGTTTTACTTATGAAAAATTAAATGATAACGCAAAAGCAACCGAAGATTTTTCTAAAGAAATCGAGTACTTCCCGAACGATTTTAATAATTACATTAATCGTGGAAGAACTCTTAAAGCATTAGAGAAATTCGATGAAGCGATGACCGATTATTCTAAAGCCATCGCGATGAATGATGCCGCGATAGATGCCTACTTCGGGAGGGCTGAAATTTATAATCGGAGGGGTAAAATTCAGGAATCTATTGACGATTTATCCAAGATAGTCTCCATTACCCCCAACCATCCCGAGGTATTTAATAACCGCGGAACGATGTATGGGCAACTAAATAAACAGGAACTTGCTGTGGCGGATTTCAATAATGCCATTAAATTAAAACCCGACGAAGGGAGCTTTTATAAAAACCGAATGTTTGCCCGATTCGCCATCAAAGATTACAAAGGTGCGTTGGACGACGCCTTGATAGCAAAGCAAAAAGGACAGTTTATTGACGAAGGAAACATCAAGCAAATTCAGGCGATGGTGGAAGAGGGTAAGCGATAAGTTAATTATTGTGAATTAGGGATTTTGATAAGTTACTGGGTTTTCTCAAAAATGAGTAATGTGCTATAAAATATACCTTTCATCATTATAAAAATAGACAACACAGACATTAGCAGGTTGCTAATATCAATTGGGAGGTTGCTAACATCAATTGGGAGGTTGCTAATATCAATTGGGAGGTTGCTAACATCAATTGGGAGGTTGCTAACATCAATTGGGAGGTTGCTAACATCAATTGGGAACGTGCTAACATCAATTGGGAACGTGCTAACATCAATTGGGAACGTGCTAACATCAATTGGGAACGTGCTAACATCAATTGGGAAGGTGCTAACATCAATTGGTTTCAATAAAATATCCATTTTCTCTTCTAATCACAAATTGACATTAAGTTAAGCCCATTTTTCCAAATAACATCCCAAACCTTGGAAATGCCATTGAGGCGTGCCCCGAACTTATTCCGAACTTATTCCATTAAATACTAATTTTGCAGCCAACAGTTACAAAACAATTTCCAAGAAAATGAGAACGCACACCAAAGATACCCAGGGCGGCTTGACCCCCGACCTTGCCCTCGAAATATTAAAGGATGGCAACAAACGGTTTGTGAATAATATCAAGACACACCGCGATTTGTTGGAACAAGTGAATGATACCAAGACCGGGCAATTTCCTTTTGCCGCCATCTTGAGCTGCATTGATTCGCGTACTTCTGCCGAGCTGATTTTCGACCAGGGATTAGGTGATATTTTTAGTATTCGCATTGCCGGTAATATTTTGAATGAAGACATCTTGGGCAGCATGGAATTTGCCTGTAAAATAGCCGGCTCGAAACTGATTGTAGTGCTTGGTCATACCAAATGCGGAGCGATAGAATGGGCTTGCAACGACATTGAGATGGGGAATATTACGGCATTGTTAAATAAGATAAAACCCGCCATCGAACTGGAATTAGAGACGACCACCGAACGGAATGGCGATAATATTTTGTTCATGAATAATGTAACCAAAAACAACGTGGTGATGACCGTTCAAAAGATAAAAGAACAGAGTGCCATCCTCCAGGAATTGGAACAAAATAAGGAGATAAAAATTATTGGCGGGCTTTATGATTTGGATACCGGCAAGGTTACTTTTTACGAATAAATCCTTCCCTGTCGGCAGCCTCGGTTTATAATTCTTTATTGGCAGAATAAGCTCTCCATTTCTCCAAAAGTTCGAGGAAATCATCAGGCAAATCACTCTCAAACACAACCTTCTTTTTGGTGGATGGATGGATGAACCCCAAAGACTTGGCGTGGAGTGCCTGGCGAGGTAATATCCTGAAACAATTCTCGATGAATTGTTTGTATTTCGTGAAGGTCGTACCCTTCAATATCTTATCGCCACCGTAAGTTGCATCATTGAATAAGGGGTGTTTGAGGTATTTGAAATGGGCACGGATTTGATGGGTTCTGCCAGTCTCTAATTTACATTCAATAAGGGTTACATAGCCAAATCGTTCGATGACTTTATAATGACTGATCGCCTCCTTGCCATATTGCCCGTCAGGGAAAACTTCCATCATCGTTCTATCCTTCAGGCTACGCCCAATATGCCCGGTAATAGTGCCTTCATCCTCCTTGAAATCGCCCCAAACAAGAGCTTGATAAGTTCGTTCTATGGTATGATCGAAGAATTCTTTAGCAAGCATCTGCATGGCTAATTCGGTCTTGGCGATGACTAATAATCCTGAAGTATTTTTATCAATCCTATGCACCAATCCCGGACGAATTCCATGTTCTTTTTGGGAGGGTAAATTCTGGAAATGATACACCAAAGCATTGACCAATGTTCCGGTATAATTTCCATGCCCGGGATGTACCACCATTCCTGATTCTTTATTCACCACCACCACCTCGCTGTCCTCATGCAATATATTCAAAGGAATATTTTCGGGATAGACCTCCGTATCTCGCGGCGGATGTGCCATCACGATAGAAATTGTATCACCTGGACGAACCTTATAATTAGATTTTACAGCCTTTTCGTTCACCAATATACTTTCGGCTTCAGCAGCATGTTGAATCTTGCTTCTTGATGCGTTTTGGAGATGATTCATCAACCATTTATCAATCCGCAAAGGCGATTGCCCCTTATCCACCACGAATCTGTGATGCTCAAATAACTCTTGGTCTTCTTGTTCAGAAGTTTCGTCAATGTCCATTTTATATAATTAAGAAGCCATGAATTACCTGAATTCTATGTAAGAATAGTTCGCGTAATTCGTGACTATTGTTTACCGATTAATGATTAATTTCTTTGTAAAAGAAGCAGCCGATTTGGTATCTGTAATCTTTGCAAAATAAAACCCTTCGCTAATCGAAGTGATGTCTATTTCTTGTTGATAACCGATATGCGAAAGAAGTAACCTTCCTTGTGTATCGAAAATTTCAGTCAATAAATTCTCGGCTTGAATATGTTCTTTGGAAGTCCATCTCAAATTGATTTTATTGGATGCGGGATTCGGATAAATATCTAAAGTAGCTGCCAATTGATTATCCTTATCCTTAACACCTAAGTCCATTGAACTCCCAAATACAGGGCGAATCATCACCGTTCCGTAAATGGACGAAGGTTGCCAATAATTGGTTGTATTGAAGAATAATTTAGTAGAATCCCAATTGCTGTTTTCATCGAGACCTATATTTAATGAAGTGCCGTCAACCTGTATCCACCCGATATAATAAGTTCCTGCATGAAGGGACAGCGGAGCAGGCGTAGATAGAATTGAACTATCAAACCTATAATAATGGAAAGCATTAACTCCGGTAGTATCATAGATAGGTCTTTGGTCAATTTTCTGATAAATAAGTGTACCTGGCTGACCTGCATTATCATTCCAAACAGCAAGAGAGAATAAATGCAAACTAACCTCTTCAACCATCTGGGCAAAGAAGATATATGCCCCTTGCAATGAATCATCTTTAGTGGTAGTGAATTGCATTGCCATCTCTCCTCCAGGAGTATTCGCCAAGCCCCATGCCCACTCGGCAGTACCATCATCATAGGCATAATAATCCGAGAAGCGTTGCACATTCCTGATGGTATCATTCAAAGTATCATTGTCCCCGCCGGTATGATCAATGCAATGCATAACGGGAAACTCCGCGAAATCGCCAACATGTGTAGGAAAAGAAAATGGCGAAGGACTCCCATCAGAAATATTATGAACTATCATGCTATCGCTTAAAGCATTGTTTGTATAAACATATCCACCGGAAGGGAGTTGATAAATAGGTGTTGGGTTACTGTATTGATACACAAAGGAACGAAAAGTAAGTACATGTGAATTGACATCATTGTTCCTGATGGTAATAGGGTATTGAGTTGCCATATTGTTAACGGTATCAACACGGTAGTGAGTCCAAGGCATCTGGCTATAATTCTTCAACAGCGAAGGTCCTTTATATACAAATGCCATATCCAATAAAGTAGTATCTGTTCGATGGCGATTGTTATTAAGATACACATAATCGAGATTCCAAATATCAACCATACCAAACCCTGATACATAATTCATAAACCGAAACTGAAAAGAATCAGAGAGAAAAGTCCCAACAATGGTATCTATCAAAAATCCATTATCATAATAAATCGTATCGTAAACATGAACGAAAACTTGCTTAAAATCTGTAACGCCAGAACCTCCATCGACTCCCCAAACAGTTATCCAGGTAGAGTCATTTGCCTTGAATTGCAAGACCAGCGAATCGCCCTGATCGGGAGTATTTCCGCGTCCTCCTGCCTGATAAAAAAAACTTAGATAAAGCGTCGTATCATTGCTCGTGTTGAATGAACTTAAATTAATCGGTTGCGAGGTAAGCGTGTCTGCTGGATAAACTGAAGGTTGATTGGCATAATACCGCCCATACTGATCCAGCCCATCGAAGGTAGCAACCCCGATAGAGGGTGGATTGATCGGGAAATCGGTATTGACGAAAACACTTTTGCCTATCCATTTCGATGAATCGGGATAGATGGAACTCGAAGAGAAATCATCAAAGAATGGTAAAGTCAAAACCGTTTGGATAGACTTCTGATGATGGTTGTTTTCGGGATGATTCTTCACATAATTCTTGATGACGGCATTATTCATCAACGGCACTTTTGCTTCTTGTGCCAAGCAGTAATAATTAATGGAAAAAACCAGCATCAACATGAACGAGCGGGATAAAAATTTTAGTATCTTCATTTATTTTCTGGGTATTTTAGATAAATTTTGTGTTACGAATAAGTCCACCGATTCGCCTTGGCTGATCCTTGCATCGGTCGAGGGTTCCGGCTTCTGTTTATAGACGCGAAATGCCGCCGTATCATTGATCGGCGAATCGGAGACTACAACTCCTTTATTTAACGAGGATGCTTTCAATACAAACAAGGCTTCATCTAATGGTAAGCCGATTAACGATGGTACTTCTACTTTAGTATTTCCTAATCCGTCGCCGAGCGTTAATGCTATCTCCGATCCTTTCGGAATTTTATCGCCTGGCTTTAATTCTCTGCCGCGGTATCTTGCCGTCAATACGCGGTTCTTGGCTAAGTCAGGTTGATACGAAAGCTCCCCGATTTTCAATCCGTAGGTCTCCAAAAAAGCGATTACATAGGGATAAGAATAATCTTCCAAAGCCGGAAATTTCACCTGTGGCGGCTTGATAGAATTAATCGTCAGATAAATTGTCCTGTTCTCTTTAACCTTTTCATTCGGAATCGGGTCTTGCTCCAACACCGCCCCTTTCGCCTTCTTCGCCACGAAAATAGAATCTATAATTACATACTTCAGATGCTTGCTCGCAAGGAAATCTTCCAGCTTATTCGGAGTCATTCCCTTCAGGTCAGGCACGGTAATCGTTTCGCCGTGCTGGGTATAACTATCGAGGTATTTATACACCGAAACCAGCAATCCGATAATCAGAAACAGTGCGCCAACAATATTCAGCAGCAGCTTTTTCTTCTTCTTGATTAATTCCCAAACCCAATGTCCTATTTTTTTCATCGGGTGCAAATATAGGAATTTCGATTAAGGCATTTATTAAATAATTAATGAATTAAAAGGATCAACCAATATAGAATTTGTAATCGTTTTCTTTTGATATATAAATAGTGTTTTAAGGATATTTTATATCCCTAAAAACAAGCTTGTACAAGGGTCTTTCTATTTTCTGTGCCATAGTGTATTTTTTTGCTGAAACACCCCGTATTAAAACACCCATTTTGCCCATTCCATGGTCAGCACCTTGTTCCAGAACACTTTTTTGATACCCTATTTTAGTGCCTTATCCGCTTAATATTCAGTAACTTGCAAAGAATAAAAAGCGATGTTCAATGTGCCCCTTGCAATTGCCAGTTGTAAGAGAACAATTGCCAATTGTAAGAGAACAATTGCCAGTTGTAAGAGAACAATTGCCAATTGTAAGAGAACAATTGCCAATTGTAAGAGAACAATTGCCAATTGTAAAAGAACAATTGCCAATTGTAAGAGAACAACTGCCAGTTGTAAGAGAACAATTGCCAGTTGTAAGAGAACAATTGCCAGTTGTAAGAGAACAATTGCCAGTTGTAAGAGAACAATTGCCAATTGTATGAGAACAATTGCCAATTGTAAGAGAACAATTGTCAATTAGAAGTGGGTTATGAGAATCAAAATAGTTTACGGTGGCGGATTAACGACAAGTATTTTTTATTTAATTTCTCTTTACCATCTTTTTCCTATCTTTGCCCCACTAATGAGAACTATTCAAGCAAAAGAGTTAAAGATAAAATTCATTGAAATCCTCAATGAAGTAGAAGGATTCAGTTATGAAGATGGCAATCCCTTTATGATTAAAATCGGTTCCAAGCGATTCTATGTTTTCCTTAAAAACATTTCCCCAGCCTATTTCAAAAACTCACCCGATGTTACAAGGGTTCAGTTACCATTCAGCGATCATTTCGCCAAAGTATTCAAGGCAAACATACCCTTTGTTATCCTTGGTTACGATATAGATAATGACACCATAGTTTCATGGAATCCCAAGAATATCAAAGACCGATTGAATACTAAAAGAAATGTCTCCCTTTATTCACGCAACTCTCTCCAGGAGAAAATAAAATCAGGAGAATTCAAGGCAGGTCACCTCTCCAATGGCGAAAAGATTATCATCTTCAATAGAGAAACTTTGCCACAATTCTTTGAACGATTACCAAAGCTATTCGGCAATGGAGAATTAAATTTCAATCCACAAGACGAAGAAATCGAAGTTCCCGAAGTCGAAGAAGAATTCACAACAGATAAACTATATGAGATAAAAGATAAACTCCTCATAGCCGAGATAAAACCATTACTGAAAAAGCATAAAGTCCTTGAAGCAGTTACAATATGTACCAAGTATTATGGCAGCAGATACAAAAGCATGGCATTCAAAGATTGGTATAAAATCGTAAATAGTCTGCATCAAAATCTAAACGCATAGCATCAATCCTTACTAACCAATTTACTATCCAACTTTCAATCCTGACAGGCAATCGCCCCTTCGCGATTTCCTGTAAGGTTGCACCCCCTCCAAATATATCACTCCTCTGGAGTTCCTCTGTATAGGTCTATATGTTTTCTATTATGATGTCATCCCTCTGGGATTATAGAAACTCCGTAGGAGTGCCATCATAATAGTAACATATAACGATATGCTCCCGGAACTCCGAAGGAGTGACATAAACCCAATCAATTTCAAATCATCGCCCCATGCAAAACCGACTTCCCTCTATACCTCCCAATCCCCACAACACCCGTCAAATCACTATCAAAACGAACATTCATTACCCCCGCACCTATCAACCCCACATCAATATTCGGTATACTCAAACCATCATAAAACGCAAGCGAATCCACACCCATCTGATAATCAAAAAACACCTCAAATGTCCTTTCAAAATCCCTCCCAAGAGTTTCAGCTACCACTTCATTAATCCTGAAAAGCAAACTCTTATCCACCAATTTCCGACCAATAGAATCCATCAAATCAAACACACTTTTCCCAACACCCGTCTCCACCGCAAAGACAGAAACAACCACCAAAGCAGAATTTTTATTCGGCACCAGTTGCTCCATCGAAAAACTATGAATCCGCCTGCTATTCCCCGTACTCTTCACCTCCACCTTATCCATCCCATCATTAAAATCAAATTTATCCATCCCCCTCTTATGCCATGCCCGAACCATATAATCAGGATTCTTACTCCGCGCAATAACCAACAATTCAGCCCAAATCCCCTGAATACTTTTCGTAGCAGGCAATGAAAACTTGCTGAATAAATTAATCAACCGCTCCACCTCCACTTTCAATTCCTTCAATCTTGGTTTTGCCGAAAGCCTCCTTACAATCAAGAAAACTACTTCAATAAAATATTCCTGCAAATCAATAGAATCACTCTTCAAAGAAATAACAGCATACATCCCCTCTTCCGCCTTCCTTTTCCCTGATAGCAATTGACACTTCCGATTAAACTGAACAGAAATAAATTCAAGATTACTGTCCATTGATTTCGCCTTTCCAATATCATCACAATTGATAAAAAACATTGGTTCACCACTTTGCGAAATTCCTAATTTATGAAATTTTACAGATGGCAATGAAGCAATATTGTAACAATCATTTTTGCTTGATGATTGATTTTGTAACGTCTGGAATATTTTGAAAACGGATTGCATTCTAATTTAAGATTCCGACAAATGAATGAGCAAAATCTTCAGGATAATAAATACCTAAAGTATAAATCAATCTATTTCCCCATTCCATAGAATTATGTCTAAGTTTTACTTTGTGGATTTGAATACAAATTGAATCTTCAAAACGAATTCCTTTGTCTCCTGGATATGTTTCAACACCAGTAGTTGAACGTCCTGAAAAGATATTACTTATTTTCATTTTACCATTTTCTATATTCAAACTTCGCACCCGTCCTTTATTAACAGCAAAACTCATTTCAAAAATGTAAACGTATTTTAGACCTCTTTGATCAGCCAAGTATCTCAAATATTGAATGGTTGAAGACTTCCGTAAAGAATCAGGCATGTTTGCAATTTTAAAATCTTTTAAAAATTCAATAGCGGCTTTAATATCAAGTTTTACATATCGATGATTTCGGTCGGGGGTTCCAAAATCTTTAAAGTTTTTGAGTTTTTGATTTACAAGAAAGTTACTAACGAATACAAGGTTTTCATCAACATGTTGTAATGCGTTCATTTGCCGCCAACCATTTAGTTTGTGGTTCACCAAGTCTGCTGAAAGAATATTGTTTCTTGTAGGATTCATTTCAGGGCTTAATATTAATAGTTGTTCAAAATCTGCTAATGAATTTTCCTTCAACATTGTTCGCATTATTTCTTCATGATCTACATAATCTCTATATTCGAGTATAGAATCGCTGGGAAGAAATACTCTACAACTATCAAGATAGTTTTGTTTATATCCAAAAAATCTACAACGTTGTTGAATAGTGTCTGCATTCGATTTACCAATACTGTATCGAGGCATATAGGAAACTGTCAATCCTTCAACAGTATAGCCTCTATTTAGCATTTCAGCCCCAACCAGTATATGAGATGAGGCGTTACTCCAATCAATTTCTATATTTTTCTTTTGCTTTCCACCAGCGTCCTTTCCAATCACAAGTTCCATATTTGTATCAAGAATAGTTTGCCGTACTTCTTCCATAACATTTTCAAAACTTGGTGGATTATCAATTCGTCTAACAGCTTCACTATAATTCTCTTTGAATTCATTTATCAATTCGGTTTTACTCGGATCACCATCTGGAAGTTTTAACCTCTCTCCCCAACTGTCAATTAGTTTATTTACCCAACCATGAAATTTTTTGCTTGCATCTTGCTCTCTATCTGCATGTACCATCATTGAAAGAAAACTCTCCTTTCCTTTAATATTAACGGTAATTGCAACTCCCATTAAAAACAATTGCAGAGCTTCAATCAAACTTTGTGGGCTTTCGATTAGTTGATTATGCTTATGATGATAAACTTCTCTGTCTGGAATTGTTGATATCAAATCCACATTGTTTTCAAAAAATGTTTTCCCACCAGTATATGCTTTTCCAGGTGTCAAAACCACATGAAATTTTGGAGATAATAAATCCATTATATTAATGAGTAGAGGTCCTTGCGGAGTAGCCGTATATTGAATATAGGAATGATTTGAGAGAGCAGATCTTAATTTTAAAATACTTGAATATGTCGAACTAAATTCATCATCTTCCCAATCTTCCGCCTTACTATTTTTTCTAGCATATGTATTTAAACTTGCCTGATCTGCTTCATCATCAATTATTAAAACCCCATTGTTCCCTAAACTTTCTCTTACTTCAGGTGTTTTAAAAATTCTTGTCAACTCATCTATATGCTTGTAGTGTTTCAAAACAGTAATAAGAATAGCAGGTTTATGGTTCAAACCTAATGCGTTTTTAATTTTTAAATGAACACCTTCCTCAACTGTTGGGCTTTGATATACTTTAAAAATTCTTGCGTTATCACTTTCAGTAAGTAAATCCTTTTTAAGACGTTTAGTCGTTTGTTCTAATAAGTTCAACTTTATACCAGCAAAGTAAATTATAATGCGAAAGCCATTATCAATAGCTAATGCTGTCAATGTCGTAAACGACATGGTCTTACCGCTCTGCACATAACCGATTGCTATTCCCGTTGTACTTCCAATAGTATTATTAGGGTTTATGCAATTTGATAAAATACTTTTTGCTTCATTTAATAAAATTTCCTTCTCCTCATTATCCAACTTTGTCAATCGGTTTAATAGATCTGTTGTTCTTATACCTTTAATAATAGGAAAGTTAGTATCATTTGGTTTTATCATTTTTATAGTATCATTCATGATTTAAATATTTTTAAGGAAATGGTTAAAATTTATTCTAATATTGCCAGCATTTTTTGTCCCTTGGTCAGGAGCCACTACCTCTGCCAGAACAAGAGATTTTATTATTGCAATTGTTGGCTGATAATCTTCTTCACTTTTTAACCCCTCAAATCTAGTAAAGAAAGGATGAGCAAGGTTAATTTTATATGTAATCTTTTTAGTAAATAATTCATCATCCTCAATTAGAAGTGAATACAATTCTGTAATTACAGGTTCCGTTAATAACTCCAATTTTAATTTATACTTTTGGTCTTTTATTACAATAATTTCTTCATGGGAATCTATTGGCTTAGCCTTCCTAAGCAGCTTTTCATTGGTTGTTGAAATATTTTTATTTTCAATTTCCTTTAGTGAAGTATCAATCTTTTCAGTAAGATTTGATTGTCTCGAACTTTTCTTCAATGTATTAACAATGTTCTTCCCTACTTTCAAATTATTCTCTGCTGATTTAGGTTTAATAAATTTTTCCGCTTGAGTGTAAAGATCAAACTCTTTTGAAGAAATCTCTATTTTCAATGCTTCCATTAATGCGTCCAAATCCTCTTCTTCCTGAAAACTTCCCTTGTTAAAACTTACATTAAAGCCTTCTAATTCCAATTCTCCAAATATTCTTTTGTAGCGTGGTGATCCAATCTGTCCGCATAAAACTTTTGGTCGATACTTTTCATCATGACTTCCTACTATTACTCTTCCCCTTCTAAAAAGGGATAGTCCATTTTCTTTATTTGTACTCATTGTACTTAATATGGCTATAAAGCCTTTTGCTTTATATTTGCCTGATGAAAAATTAATTTCCTTTTTCCATTCAATTGATCTTCCTTTTGGATTTGTATAATACGGTGCTATCAAAATTTCAGGCTCTTCATATTCTAACTCTTCATCATTTATAAAAAGTTTCATGTCGCCTTTGAGAATATGTTTTCTGTAGATACTCGCTAAATGCCTTCTTATCTTATCCATTTGCATTGAAGATGGGGCATTCGAGGAAAGGTTATGTAAAACTAATTCCGTAAAGTGAATGTCTTTAGATTTATTAGAATTTTTTACTTTCAATTCTTCTTTTTCTTCTTTCATTACTTTTTTCAAATCAAACTCAACAAATCTTTCGTAGCTCTCATCCAATGCGGCTGTTCTAACACTCCATAAATCAGAAAACCATATCGAAGCTGTTTTCATTCCCATTCCGAATTCATGCAACCCTGTATTATCAATAGGTATATTTGCTGGTTCAAATGCTCTCTGAAAATTCTTTGAATCTATACCAGCAGCATTATCGTAAATTTTTATAAAGTTTTCCTCCCAATCAATATTTATTCTAACCTCAAATTGATATTTACCTTTGTTTGCTCTTCGTAAACGTTGTTTGTTAGTTTCAAAACTTTGTACCGCATTATCAACATACTCACCTAAAGCAAACCAATAGTTATTTTT
>CAIMUP010000020.1 GCA_903844645.1 uncultured Bacteroidota bacterium | reverse complement strand
CGAATTTACCGATATGAGCGCATTGCCAGCCGTAGGAACCTCTGCTGTTTGGAGCTACAAAGCCTTTTATCTTTTCGGGGGAGAAGAAGTAGGCACCATCAGCAAAGATACCACCATCACCGTGATGGGATTGGTCGTACCGACAGTGTAATAGTTTAAGGTTTGAGGTTTAAGGTCGGATGACGAATTAAACCTTAAACTTTTTTTCATCGTTTTGTGATTGCGACCCTTTTAGGGAGCAACAACAAAACGATGAGGAAGATTATCCTCTCCCAACC
Organism: uncultured Bacteroidota bacterium; assembly: GCA_903844645.1. Taxonomy (GTDB): domain Bacteria; phylum Bacteroidota; class Bacteroidia; order AKYH767-A; family JABDAW01; genus JABDAW01. The sequence goes on along the minus strand of CAIMUP010000020.1, from coordinate 13,444 downwards.
GAAACAAATTACTTGGATGACCGCTTGTAGGTAATTAATAAAATGATAATCCCGATCACGACCACCGCTGCCACCTTCCATAGTGGCTCTTTGTTAATGATCTTTTCGATACCCATCGCGAGGCAAGCGATACCGGTCATTAAATAGAACCATTCGAGCTTAGAAAAGCTCTTGAACCGTTGTGTTAGCTTGCTCATTGGTTATACTATTTTCCTTGCCACCATGATGCCGTCTCGGATAGGGAATAATACATTCTCAACACGCTCGTCATACTGGATTTTGTTGCAATAAGATACGATAGCAGCGGTGTCGACATCCATATCTTGCGGGGCATCCAGCACTTTGCCGCTCCAGAGAACATTGTCGGCAAAGATGTATCCGCCCTTGGGCACTTTGTTGATGACGAGGTCGAAATAGTTTGAGTAATTATCCTTGTCGGCATCAATAAAAACGAGGTCGAATTCCTCCTCAATAGTAGGGATAATCTCTAGAGCATTGCCTACATATCTTTTGATCTTATGTTCTACGTTTGCTTCCTTGAAATACTTCATTACGATCTCGGAATATTCGTCATTGATATCTATGGTATGGAGGATGCCGCCCTGTATCAAGCCTTCGCTCAAGCATATCGCGGAGTAGCCCGTGAAAGTACCGATCTCGAGGATTCGTTTGGGCTTGATCATCGTAGAAAGCATCCTTAAAACCTGTCCTTGTAGGTGTCCGCTTAACATGCGTGGCATCATCATCTTGAGATAGGTCTCTCTGTTTAATTTTTTGAGTACATCGCTTTCTTCTCTCGTGTGCGATTCGATGTAGCTGTTCAATTCTGCGGTAAGAAAATCCATAGTGTTTAAATATTATTTAAGGTCGCAAAAGTAAAATTATTCCCTAATATGTATCTTTGACCCTTCAATACAAAATAGGTTCGCCTGATGATGAAAATAATTATGCTGTTGTCGTGCATCTTACTTTTGATGAATTATTCATGTAAAAAGAAGAACGATCCACCTCCAGTTATCGGTGTTACTTCCCCCTATCAGGGCGCAATCTATAACATTGGCGACACAGTGCATGTAATCGCAACGATTACTGATAATGCGAACATCGAATATGTAAAAGTTACGCTGCTGAATTCAAATTATATCCCCGTGGATGCCGCATATACCATCAATGGTACTGGCAAGGCGGCGGATGTAGATATGAAGTACCCGATTACTAACATTAATCTCGCGACAGATTCTTATTTTATCAATGTGCAAGCGAGCGACGGAAACAGTACCATCAATGCTTTCCAGACTATTATCATTCACGAGATACCATTATTAAGAGAGGCGATATATACCATCACCGGCAGCAATGCTATGAACACTATCGTCTGGAAAGTTGATACTGGGAATACCATTACACAGGTCATTGCCTTGAGTGGTGACTTTGCGAACGCTGCCATCTCCTCCACCGATCAATGTTTATATACTACGGGCATCTATACAGGCGGCTTCAATTGCGTTAATCTTCCTGGCAATTCCTTGAGTTGGAATATTGCGGCGCATAACACGGGATTGCCCACGTATGAACGGGTTTACAGCAACAATCATTGGAATCTTTTGGCGGATTATGATGGAAATATCACGGGATATGACAGGACTAAGACGAAGAACTTCTCTACTACTACACTTACGCAAACTTATCCTCACATTATGTATTCCGACAGCCGTTATTTATATGCCGAGCAGCGCGATTATACGGGTACTTCTATCCATCTAAAAGTATATCATATCGTGGATGGAATTCCTTATCAAGAGATAGCGATTAATGAGGATATTGTAGCGATGTTTTCCATTAATAAAGATAGTGTGATGATCTTCACAAACCACAGTGGGACGGGACATGCGATCATTTATAACATTACAAATAATAGTATCACAACTCCTAATATATTGCCGATAGAAAAGATAATTTCTGCCGCACAAATCAGTCCAAATATCTTTCTTATTGCGATGCAAAACAATGTGTATATTTATAACACGGCGAACTTCGGGACAGTGAATGTTTTTACTTCGATTCCATCGTCGTTGGCGATGAAATTCGACAGCCTGAATCAGCAATTATTTATTGCAAATGTGAAGACGCTGAATGTTTACAATTATCCTTCCAACATTGCGACGAGCAGCCTTTTGTTTGCGGATACTTTGCGCGATATTTCTATTCTATACAACAAATAGTAAGTTGTCCTCAAGCCAATTTATATGGAATCTGTCAACATGCAGATGATAGTGTTATTGAATAACCTTATCCTCAAACTGCAATTCGTACAGCTTTTTATAATGCCCGTTTTGTTTCAGGAGTTCTTGATGATTGCCGGTTTCTACAATCTTTCCATGATCTAAAACTAAGATATTATCTGCCTTTTGTATCGTTGCCAAGCGATGCGCAATGACAATGCTGGTGCGGTTCTCGGTTAATTTATCGGTAGCATATTGAATCAATTCTTCTGTCTCGGTATCAATGGATGAAGTGGCTTCATCAAGAATTAAAATGCGAGGATTGTAAACATAAGCCCGAATAAAAGAAATCAATTGCCGCTGCCCCACAGACAAGCTTCCGCCGCGTTCGCCTACATGGTAATGATAGGCATTTGGCAGCGTCTCGATGAACTTATCTGCTCCTACCATTCGTGCTGCTTTGATGATTTCATCCATAGAAATACTTTCATTGCGAAGGGAAATATTATTAGCAATAGTATCCGAGAAAAGAAAAACATCCTGCGCCACGAACGCAATGTTTCTTCGCAAAGCCATCAATTCATATTCGCTGATGTCAATACCATCAATCTTGATAGAGCCTTTATTAATCTCATAAAAACGGTTCAAAAGACTGATGATAGATGACTTTCCGGCACCGGTAGCACCAACTATTGCAAGTGTTTTGCCTGGCTTTACATGGAAGGAGATATCATTCAGCACCCAGTCTTCATTGTTGTAGGCAAACACCACGTTCTCGAAACTGATTTCACCTTTGATATCATGGGGAATAATCACTCCCGTATTATCATTCTTCGAGACAGTATCCATTACTTTGAATATCCTTTCAGAACTCACCATTCCCATCTGTAAGGTATTGAATTTATCTGCCAATTCGCGGATAGGACGGAACAACATATTGATGAACATGATGAATGCTGTTATCTGTCCGAGGGTAGCGGTTCCGGTGAGGCTTCCTCGTGCTCCCATCCATACCATTAAGCCGAGAGAGGCGGCAGAAAGTATCTCTACCACTGGAAAGAAAATAGAATAATACCATACTCCGCGAATGTTTGCTGCGGCGTGGCTTTGATTGATTTCCTTGAATCGTTCCATCTCGACTTCTTCGCGGTTGAAGAGTTGTACTACGCTCATGCCGGTGATGTGTTCTTGCATGAAGGTATTCAGATTAGCGACCTGTGTGCGGACATCTTTGAAGGCTTCTTTGATGCCGATTTGGAAGTATCGGGTGGCGATTAATAACAGGGGAATGGTGCTGATGCTCATTAGTGCTAATCGCCAATTAACGAAGAACATGATGGTGATTAAGACAATTAATTGTAACAGGTCGCCGATGATTACTATTAAGCCTTCGGAGAAGATGTCGGCGATGGTTTCCATGTCTGATATTACGCGGGTGATGAGGGTTCCGATGGGGGTATGATCGAAGTATTTGAGGTTGAAATTGATGATGTGGTTGTATAATTTCTTTCTTAGGTCTTTGATGACGGATTGTCCGAGGAGGTTGGTTAGGACGGTGTGATAGTATTGTAAGGCAGATTGGAGGAGGAGGAGGGCGATCATGAGTAAGGTCATTTTCATAAGCCCTTGTGGGTTGCCTTTGGTGATATAATTGTCGAAGGTGTATTGCACCATGAGGGGGCGGATGGGACCTATGAAGGCGATGGTGAGGGTTAATATAATGGAGGTATAGAATATCCTTTTGTAGGGGTTTACATATTGATAGATGCGCTTTAATATGGGGTAGTCGAATGCTTTGCCGGTTATTGCCATGGGGGGATTATTAATTATTAATGGCTGCAAATTTACAATTCCTATTATATAACTCTTCCTCGTTTTATTGCAGCTCCCCAAGAAGGGAGCTATCATAAAACGATTAGAATAATTTTTATTAATCCGTTTTTTTCTCGCTAAGATCAGGCAAAAAGAAAATGATGAGTGCAGAGATTACTGGCAAAACGCATCCAATAAGAAACCAAACCCAAAATCTTCTACCCATCCTTCGCGCAAAAAGTGCTGATATGAGCGGGAAGCTAAGGATGCAAGATAAACCTAATAAGCTCAACAACAAAATGCCCATTGTGTTATATTTTAATATTCATGCCCGCAAAACTAAAAATATTTAGAACAAGAAAAGCAAGCCCTGAATCCCGTTATTAAATGCCTCCATATATATAAGGAGTAGCTTCCTGCCGGACAAGATTATCTATCGGGTCTTAGTTAATAAAAACCAAAACGTGACCACGATTCCTAAAACGTGACCACGATTTCAAAAACGTGATCACGATTTCAAAAACGTGACTACGATTTGAAAAACGTGACTACGATTTGAAAAACGTGACCCCGCTGGTCGGGATATAGCTCGTCCAGATTTGAAATCCGGTCGTTAGAGCCAGAGATTTATAATCCCTTCATAAAACAAAGAAGCGGTACATAACGTGTCGCATTTTTATTTTTCAATCGTTTTGTGATAGCTCCGCTTGGGAGCTTCAAAATGGAGATGAATAAGGTTGGCATTAGGGGATGGTTTTGGTTTGGTTGGGGAAGTATTTTGAATTGGTTTTTTGTTGGTTTAATAAATTTTTCGTAATATTGCACCGTAATAAAAAAATAAGTTTTACATAAAATTATAAATAATGAGAAAAATTGTACCTGTATTTATTCTGCTCGCCTTGTTTGGCTTGAGCATGGGCATTGCCCAAACATTCAGTAATGCCGCTGGTTTGAAGGTTGTTGATTCAAAAGTTATTCTTCGTAATGTTTCTGCTCAAACGGGTGGATCGGAGGCTTATGCTGTTGCGGGGAGTAAGGTTTCGTTTGGCGGAATTTTAGTTAATCATGGTTCGGAGGTGATTAAAAACATGACTATTAAATATTCGGATGGGGTGACTGTTTTTGAGGATGTGCGGGTGGTGAATATTGCTCCTGGGGCTTCTTTTAATTTTCAGCACAGTACTCCTTTTGTGATGCCTGGTATCGGGACTCATGATATTGAGATGTGGGTGGAATTGGGTAGTACGAGGACGAATTCTGAAACGAAAAGGATGAAGAGTATTTTGTTTACTCCGAATCATAAGGTTACTTTTGAGGAGGAAACGGGGACGTGGTGTGGCTGGTGTGTAAGGGGGATTGTGTTTATGGATTCTCTTTCGCATGTTCATCCGGACAATGTGGAGTTGATTGCTGTTCATGATGGAGACCCAATGGTTTTTTCGTCTTATGATGCGGGAGCGACGAGTATGGCGGGTTTTTCGGGCTTTCCTTCTATTGAAGTGAATCGTATGTTGATTGATGATCCATCGAATGCGTTTCCGCAGTATGATGCTCATATTAGTGATTTTGGGTTGGCGGATATTGGTGTTACCTCTTATTATAATGCTACCAATCGTCATGTTACTGTTACAGCTTCTTTGCATTTTGCAGATACGACTGTTGGGAATCATTATCGCTTGGCTTATGTTGCTACCGAAGATCGTGTTCATTCCAATACCACTGGTTACGAGCAACACAATTATTATTCGGGAGGGGGTAGCGGCACGATGGGCAACTTCCAGAATTTAGGGAATCCTGTTCCTGCTGCTGCTATGTATTTTGATTATGTAGCGAGAACAATTATTTCTTATGGTGGATTTCCTGCTACTCTGCCTGCTGACATTGTTGCTGGCAGTACCCAGACGCATACTTTTACCTATGCGTTACCTACCACACTCGGAAGCGTGGCTCCAAATATCAACAAAATGAAGTCTATTATTTTATTGATAGATACGAATACGGGTTATATTGTTAATTCAAATCACGCGAGTTTATTCGGCAATGTCGGCACGCCTGAAATTGGGAATGTGTTGACTAAATTGGATATTTATCCTAACCCGTTCTCTGCTACTACCAATATTGGTTTTAGTTTGGAGAAACCGATGAATGTTAAATTGACCATTACAAATATTCTGGGTGCAGAGGTAGATGCTCACGACAACGGAATGATGAGCGAAGGTTCTCACAACATGGTTTATAATGGCAGCCATTTGCCTGCTGGGATGTATTTCCTGACTATCAAAGCTGGGGATAATTCCATCACACAAAAGATTACGATTCAGAAATAAGGTATTAAATCTTATTCTAAAAGAGAGGCGTGGATTAGTTTCACGCCTCTTTTTATTTAATAACGATTGGTATAAATCTAACCATTAATTTCCTTTCTTTGCCCCATGAAATTTTTAATAACAACGATACTTTTAATAACGATTACCATCGCCTGTAATCATCCTAAACCAACAAATAATATAACTAATAAAACTATGGACGTACATTCATTCTCCAAGCCCGATGAGGCAAAGGTAAAACATTATGACCTCGATCTGACCGTTGATTTTGATAAGAAAATCATCTCTGGTAAAGCTGCTTGCACTATCGAAACAGGTAAAGGTGCAAAGCATTTAATCCTTGATACAAGGGATTTAAAGATTGATAAAGTAACTATAGGCAAGGATGAAAAGCCTGCCGAATTCAAACTGGAAAAGCCTGTTCAATTCCTCGGTTCTGCTTTGATAATTGATATCGAAGAAGGTACTACTCTGGTTACTGTCTATTATTCCACAAGCCCTACTGCTGCTGCCGTTCAATGGCTCAATCCCGAACAAACTGCCGGCAAAAAACATCCTTTTCTTTTCACTCAATCACAAGCTATACTTGCTCGTACATGGGTGCCATGCCAGGATAGCCCTGGCTTAAGGATTACTTATTCTGCCACTGTCCATGTGCCTGTTGGATTGCTTGCTTTGATGAGTGCTACCAACCCTACTGAATTGAGTAAAGATGGCGTCTATCACTTCGAGATGACTAACCCGATTCCTTCTTATCTCTTGGCTCTTTCGGTGGGTGATATTGTTTTTAAACCCATCAGCAATCGTACCGGTGTGTATGCCGAACCAGCTACTATTGATAAAAGTGTTTATGAATTTGCTGACTTAGAGAATATGGTTGATGCCGCCGAGAAATTATATGGTCCTTATGCCTGGGGTCGTTATGATTTATTGGTTCTTCCGCCGAGTTTTCCTTTTGGTGGAATGGAAAATCCTCGCCTCACCTTTGCTACGCCTACTATCCTTGCAGGAGATCGTTCTCTGACGAGCCTTGTGGCGCATGAATTGGCACATTCATGGTCAGGAAACTTAGTTACCAATGCTACATGGGATGACTTCTGGATGAATGAAGGCTTCACCGTTTATTTCGAACGACGTATCATGGAAGCCTTGTATGGCAAGCCTTTTGCTGATATGCAAGCCGTTCTTGGTTATCAGGATTTGGAAGATAATGTCAATGAATTAGGCAAAGAAAGTCGTGATACCGACCTCAAATTACAATTAAAAGATCGTGACCCTGATGACGGAATGACAAGCATCGCTTATGAGAAAGGTTACTTCCTTCTTCGATTAATAGAAGAGAATGTAGGCAGAGAAAAGATGGATAATTTCCTCAAGACTTATTTCAAATCCCATTCCTTCCAGACCATTACCACCGAGGCTTTCCTTGAATATTTCGACAAGGAATTAATCAAAGGCAACACCGCATTAGCCAATAAAATCCGTATCAATGATTGGGTTTATCATCCCGGTATTCCAACGAATTGTCCCAAGATTATTTCCGAAAGATTCAATGAAGTAGAAGCTCAATCCGATGCTTTTATCAAGGGTACATCAGCCATTAAATTAAATACCAAAGACTACCAAACCAATGAGTGGATGCACTTCCTCTCCAAGCTGCCCACCACGATGGATAGGGCGAAGATGAATGATCTCGATCACACTTTTCACTTCACCGATTCAGGCAATTCGGAGATACTTGCCCTGTGGCTCGAGCGCGTCATCAACAGCAATTACGAACCCGCCTATCCTGCCTTGGAAAACTTCCTGGTTCATGTCGGTCGTCGCAAATTCCTCAAGCCCCTATATGCCGATTTATTAAAGACTCCCCAAGGCATCAAGATGGCGAAAGACATCTACGCAAAAGCCCGCCCCAACTATCATTCGGTAGCTACCAATACCATTGATGAAATGATTGCGAAGGCAACGAAGTAGGGGAATATTATTTACAATTCTCTTATTATTCATCATCGTTTTGATGCACCACCGCCAAGCGGATGGTATCTCAAAACGATGAAAGAATTCGTAATAGGATTAATTACTTTATAGAAATTGTATCTAATACTTTTTCCTGTTCATTATATCTTATCCAATCTCCTTTTATATTCATGATTTTAAGATATTTCCAACTTCTAATAAAAGAATAATCATCTATTAAGGCAGTATCAACACGCGGTGAATTATGCTTCCAATTAATGTAATCTTGGACTATTACATATTGATTTTTGTTTGCTAAATTTTGATAAACTTTATATCTATCAAATCGAGGCTCATATTCAATATCCATATAAAGAAAACACAAAACGTAAATATTCATTAGGATGATTAGTACTCCAAAAAATAGAGTTATAACTTTTATCCATTTACTAAAACGGTTCACTGTACATAAAAATAAAATGCATGAAAATAAAATTAAATAAGGAAGTAGATATTCCCAAAATCTATTGAATTTTGGATTCGGAAACTCCATATTACGATCAATGCAATATACTATTAAAGTCAATACTACTGGAATCAAAAGAATTATGGAGCTAATTCTTATTCTTCTAACCCATTTCAATTTCTTCTTCACGCTGCCAAAACTACTAAATCTTTAAGAAACATCCCGCTTCTAAATCTCATTCTCCCTCCCTTCCCATCCTTTCTTCAAGGTAAAAAGAGGGTCCGAATCTGGAAACGATGATGTTTTGGTAAAACTCGTTGATGTTTTAGTAAAACTCGTATGTGTTTGATGAAAACTCGTATGTGTTTGATGAAAACTCATACGTGTTTGATGAAAACTTCATCGAGTTTTATGAAAACATCACTGTTTCCCAAAACGAAGGTGTTGTTGAGTACGAAGCGAGCTTTTCTTAAGAAATGATTCGAAACCTGATAGGTGGAAAACTTGTCAGTATATTTTTCCTTTCATCCTTTTATAATTACGACCCCTTGGGAGTAACAATAAAAGGAGGAAGAAAATAAGCAATAGGAAGACCAATAAGTTTGTTATCTTTGCCCCCGAATAAAATCATTAAAAGATGAAAAGAATAACAAGTACACTATTGCTTTGTTGGATAGCTATCCAATTGAATGCCGGAACAGACGGAATTTTGCCATATACAATCTATCAAAAACAATTATCGAACGGGGTGAATGTCGTAACCGTCCCCTTCGGCAGCCCAGGGATTGCCGCTTTTTATATTGTGATGCGAGTCGGCAGCCGAGACGAGGTAGAGCCCGGAAAGACAGGCTTTGCCCACTTCTTCGAGCACATGATGTTTCGTGGAACAGACAATATTTCTAAGGAGAAATATAACGAAATCCTGAAGTCTATCGGAGCTTCGGCGAATGCAAATACAAGCCTCGACAGGACGGTATATCACATGACGGGGGATGCCCTGAAGATGGAGAAAATGTTCGAGATCGAGGCGGATCGGTTCATGAATTTGAAGTATTCGATGCAGGATTTCAAAGCCGAGGCAGGGGCTGTGAAGGGCGAATACACGAAGAACTCGGCATCGCCTTATGAACAATTAGATGAGAAGACGAATGATGTGGCATTCGTGCAGCATACTTATAAACATACTACGATGGGCTTCTTTAAGGATGTGGTAGATATGCCGAACCAATACGATTATTCGTTGTCGTTCTTCAAACGGTTTTACCGCCCAGAGAATGCGACGATCGTAGTGGTTGGCGATGTAAAACGGGAGGTGATCGAAGCATGGGCGGCGAAGTATTTTGGAGTTTGGAAAGGTGGCGCAGTGAAGGCGGCTATCCCGACCGAGCCGGAACAAAAAGAAACGAAATTTGCGCATGTGGAGATGGCGAATTTCCCTCCTTATCTGGGATTAAACTTTAAGGGACCGGCATTTGATGATAAGAAAATGGATATGCCGGCATTGGATGTGTTGAGTTCGATCTTGTTTTCAGAGAAATCAGACCTCTATAACCAACTTATCGTAAAGGAACAGAAGGCATACAGCCTTACTGGCGGAGCAGATAATAGCCGCGATCCGAACTTATTCAGTATCGGGGTATCTTTGAAGGATGCAAAAGATATGCAGGCTACAAAAGATGTAATAATAGCTGCGCTGGAGAAAGCAAAGACTACGCCCGTGGATAGCAAGGTATTGGCGGATGTAAAATCCCACCTTAAATATAGCTTCGCGATGCACATTGACAGCCCGGATGCTATCGCGGAGGGACTTGCGAGTTATATTTGGGTAACGGGGGATCCAGAAAGTTTGAATCGGTATTATGCATTGTATGATAAGGTATCGGAACAGGATATTATGATGGTGGCGAAGAAATATTTCATTGCCACAGGGCTGACTATATCTACCATATCTGAAGGAAAGGACGGGGGCGTTAAATAAATCATCATTAATTAATAAAAATAGATACCAATGAGAAGAATAATCATAGCATCAGCAGCAATCTTAATAGCATTTACTACCATTTTGAATGCGCAAACGGTCATCGAGCTAAAACAACCGGAATCAAACAAGGTAATTATTAAAATAATGTTCCGTGCCGGCAGTGCTTTCGATGGAAAAGGAAGCGAAGGAATAACATTTACCACCGCCCACCTAATGGAAGAAGGAGGAACAACAGGAATGACCAGCTCCCAGATAAAGGATAAAATTTATCCCTGGGCTGCTTCGTATTTTGTGACGGTAGATAAGGAAGTTACGGTATTCACTTTTGAAGTTCCGACAGTGTTTCTGAACGATTTCTATCCGATAATGAAAGGATTAATCCTTGCACCGTCCTTTTCCCTAGAAGATTTTGAAAGAATAAAGGCTAACCAACAGAATTATGTAGATCAAGTGATCCGTTCGTCATCGGACGAGGAGTATTCAAAGAAGGCATTGGAACATTTCCTATTCCAAGGCGGCAGTTACCAACATCCTGTGCAGGGAAAGAGCAAGACGGTGAAAGATTTCACACTGGAAAACGTGAAAGCATGTTATAAAGAAAACTTTTGCAAAGAGAATATGACGATTGGGATAGCCGGAAATTACACTCCGGAGTTCTTATCCCAATTAAAGAAAGACATGCGGACACTTCAGCCTGATGTGGAGCCAAAAGCATTTACATTAGTGAAAGGAGCGGCACCAAAAGGCATCCAAGTGGAAGTGATTGCGAAAGAAAATGCCCTCGGCTCGGCAATTTTTGCAGGATTCCCGATGGCTTTAACACGAAAAAGCGACGACTTCGCAGCGCTAATGGTAGCAAACAGCTTCCTCGGCGAACATCGGAAGTCGTATTCCTTATTATACCGTAAGATCCGTGAACAAAGAAGCATGAACTACGGAGATTACACCTATATAGAATGGTATGACAATGGAGGATCGAACATGTTACCACGACCCGGCTTTCCAAGAACACAGAATTACTTTTCTATATGGTTAAGACCGGTACAAACAGCTAAAGGATTGAAAGGACAGTATCCGGAATTAAGCGGAATAAAGGTAGGACACGCTCATTTCGCACTGCGGATGGCGATTCGGGAACTGGATAAGATGATTAAGGATGGAATGTCGGAACAAGACTTTGAACTAACGCGAACTTTCCTACGTTCCTACATAAAACTATATACCCAAACGCCGGAAAAACAACTGGGATTTCTTTTAGACAGTAAGTTCTACGGACGAAAGGATTATATAAAAGAAATGGACGTACTCCTCGCGAAACTTTCGGTAGCCGATGTGAACGCAGCGATACGAAAATACTGGCAAACACAAGACATGTACGTAAGTATCATAACAGATATATCAGAAGTAGAAGAACTCGGCAAAAGTCTGGAACAAAATCTCCCCTCACCGATGTCGTATTCCAACTCTCTAAAAGAAGTTTTGGGAAAAGAAATACTTGCCGAAGACGAACAGGTATCGAAATACCCGCTAAACATCAAGTTCGTTACGATGTTCAATACCAAAGACACGTTTCGGTAACCAATTCTCCCCCGACCAGTTAGTTCATCAGCCCTTTATGCCTTGCTTTCAGGGCGTCGTGTATTGCAATCTGTCTTTTCAGTACCAAAACTTGCACATCCACTGCCACGCGGAAGGCGACCACCCCTTCTTCGAAATCTACCAGTATCCGTTCTCGCGATTCCGCATCTGTTCCTTCGGCGACCAGTACTTCTCTTTCCCGCAACACTACCCCTGCGAACGATTCCACACCTTGAAAGAAGGCTCCCATACCGTCTGCGAAAGCATACATACCGAAAATGAAATTACCAATATCTTCCAAAATCGGTCTAACATCGCTTTTCTGCCCGTCAGTGCCTAAAGTGAGGGCAGGAAACTCTTTCCCGAGTTCATAAAGGCTGTTTTCCCGATCATTAACCATGTTCACGAACGTTTTCATATCGTCCATAAATTCCCTGACATCTGCCTGAAGACCTTCGATAACGTAATGCATTTCAACAAACTTGGAATGGAAAGCATCGTATCGTTTTTGTTCTTCTTTGGATAGCATCGGCGCAGAATTAAGGTTATTCAAATTCGTTCAGGCAGCAAAACTAACATTCACGAGGGTAAACCCGCGAACACTCCTATTCCTACCCTAAAAATGAATACCTATTATTAGAATAACAAGATCAGATGAGCCACTATTCCTATTGTTCAAAAGTTTTTCAATGCCAGTATTGAATGTTTTAGTACCCCTCCGCCCTCGAACAGGTTTTAAAAGATGAACTCCGATACCAAATTTTACTCGAACAATACCAAAACTCCCGCGAACAATACCAAATCTCGCTCGAACAATACCAAATCTCCCGCGAACAATACCAAAACTCTCTCGAACAATACCAAATCTCCCGCGAACAATACCAAAACTCTCTCGAACAATACCAAATCTCCCGCGAACAATACCAAAACTCTCGCGAACAATACCAAATCTCCCGCGAACAATACCAAATCTCTCGCGAACAGTATTGTTCCCGCCTCGAACAGTATTGTTCGCGGGAGTTTTGGTATTGTTCCTGCCTCGAACAGTATTGTTCGAGAGAGTTTTGGTATTGTTCCCGCCTCGAACAGTATTGTTCGCGGG
>CAIMUP010000019.1 GCA_903844645.1 uncultured Bacteroidota bacterium | reverse complement strand
CACCTGTTCCAACATTTTAGATACATTTCATGTAACGATTATTCCACCCTTCATTGTCAATCTCGGTCCCGATAGTTCTATCTGTTCAGGAGATTCAATTTTGTTGGATGCCGGAAATGCAGGGAGTTTATTTCTTTGGTCAAATGGTGCAACCACACAAACCATCACAATTTCAGCCGCTGGGAATTATTGGGTTCAAGTAACCAATGGTGCATGCACTGTTAGCAATTCTGTAAATATCACAATAAATAATTTTCCTCTTCCCCATGCATCCTTCACCGTGGACACCCTCTCCGGTTGCAAACCTCTGATAGTCCACCTCACCAATACCAGCACCAATGCAACCTCTTACTGGTGGCATTTTAGTGAAGGAGGGACGAGTACGGTTACTGATCCTGTGCATTCCTACAGTCATTCCGGCACATATACTATTACCCTCGTGGCTTATGATTCTACTACCTGTGGCATATTCACCGATACCTCCGTTCAAACCTATTACTACACCGTTTTCCTACCTCCTACTCTGCCCATCATCACGCAGCATGGTGATACTTTAATCGCAACCAAATACACCACGGGGCTGCAATGGCTCAATAACTCATCGCCCATTGCAGGAGCTACCAATTTAGAATATATTGTTACAAGTAATGGTTGCTATTATGTCGAAGAAACCGATACTAATGGCTGTATCAGTAAATCAGATTCTATCTGCTTTACCACCGGGGTCAATGAATTAATATCAAACAAAAGCGTAGTGATTTACCCCAATCCAAACAACGGCACTTTCACAATCAACTCTCAATTCTCAACTCCCAACTCTCAATTAACAATAAAGGATGTAGTGGGCAGAACGGTCTATTCAACCATTATTAATAACTCAAAACAAAAAGAACAAATAAATATCACTACCCTTCCCAATGGCGTGTATTTTTATCAAATAACCAATTCCATCCAAACCATCCGTGGGAAGATCATCAAACAGTAAGTCACAAAAAAAAATCCTGATAAGAAACTTTCTTATCAGGATAAATATTAAGTTGGTATTCCTTCTACTTAGCGTATAAGTCCTTCCAAACCCCAGCGTATTCACGCTCCAATCGTTTAGGTTCTTTCAAATCCATCCATAAGCCCATGTTGGCTTGCTTGATATAAAGATTACGATCTACCGAATCCAAATTCTTATGGGCAGTAATACTCCAACAAGTTGATCCACCATGAGCACCAATATACACGCTCCATGCCAAAAACAGCTGCCACAAACGAAACCAACGCTGACCGTATTTCTCCATAATATAAGCCTCATTACTCATCCAATTGTAATACCAACGGTGGATAGTATGCGAATAATGTATCCCTATATTCTCGATATGTGCCACCTCAAAGTTGGCATTCTGCAAAGACTTAACCAAGAAAGCCAAGGGCGTAGAAGCATCGGCTCCAGAGAAAATATTCTCCCCCATAAACAAGCCCCAAATCAAATCTTGCCAATGCTGTCCTTTCTGAAACAATCCCGGATTAGCACGCAACCCGGCTTGTTGCAAATAGAACTTACCGTCATCTTCGAGCATACCATAAATCATTTTGATGAAGCCTCCGAACTTACGAATCCCAACATGTTCTGCCATCTCTAAGCAGGTAATCTTATCCCAGGTTTTTCCCTTAGGAATATCGCGGTAGTCATTCCGCAGGATACGAGCTTTATCGCTCACCCCGTGGTCTTTAATTTGTTGCATACCCCAGTCATGACCTTCTTGGGCAATGGTTACTCCGGTAGCATCCATGCCGTAATATTTAGCTGCATAGGTAACTAATGTTCCCCACCCACAACCAATATCCAGCATTCGTTCTCCTGGTTTCATCATCAGTTTCTTACAAACCATTTCCATTTTACGGTCTTGGGCAAGTTCTAATGATTCATTTGGTTCATCCATAAAGAAGCCACTGGTATAAACCATACGTGGTCCTAAAAACGAGGCAAAGAAATCGTTGCCACGATCATAATGTTCACGAATAATCCGTTCATCCTGGGACTTAGAATGAATTACTACTTCTGGAATCAGGCGGGTAACTAAAAACTTGATGTGATGAGGGTTCAGAGTATAATCAAAATACTCACTCCTCACATTCATAAACTCTTCAAAGTCGCCATTGATGTCCACTCTTCCATTAATCCAGTCCTCAACGAAATATCCGAAGGACGGTTTGTTACCACTTTTGTAGCGAGCGCGAGTGGCGTCGGTCTTGGGTACGATAAAATCTAATGCGTGTGCGCTCATATATATATTATTTGTTAAGGCGGCAAAACTAATATAATTATCGGTAATGCCAATTTAATAAAAATTATTCTTCCGATTCCTTAATTCCTGAAGTTCTCGTATTGCAGTGGAATGCCGACATCTTTCGTATTCAGCATCGCGATTACGTCTTGCAGATCGTCAATCTTTTTCGCTGTTACCCGAACTTGGTCATCCATGATGGAGGCTTGCACCTTCATCCCTGTTTCTTTGATTAGTTTTACAATCTTTTTGCCTGTTTCTTTGTCCACGCCGGTCTTTATTTTAATATCTTTCTTCACCATATTGCCGGAAGCATAGAGTTCTTTGCCGACATCGAGGCAGGAGGCATCCAGCCCTTGTTTCATCATTCGGGAAATGATAATATCCTGAATCGTTTGCATCCGCATTTCTTGTTCGGTAACGATATGGAGGCTCATTTCTTTCTTATCCAAATCAATCGTACTCTTACTATTATTAAAATCGTACCGATTGAGGATTTCTTTCCTTACCGTGTTGATGGCGTTATCCAATTTCTGGATGTCTATTTTGCTTACAATATCGAAGTTTGGCATGGCTTGAAAAATTATGAATTAGTTATTATGAATGTTGAATTGCATTTTCTCCTCTTTGTCAGAGTTTGCAAACATAACTATTTAAAGGGATTTGAGGAGAAGTTATTTTATTAAACCAAGCATGGAATCTCTATAAAATTAGTTATAAAACCCTTAAACCCCTCTTTTTTGGACTCCGCCGTATATCCTTTTAAGTTCAAAGGATATGCTTTGAAGTCCATTTTTCAAAAGGGAACTCCCTTTCGATCAAAGTGAGTTCACTTTCGGTCAAAGTGAGTTCACTTTCAATCAAAGGGAGTTCCCTTTTCAAAAAGGGAGCTTCTTTTTGGTCAAAGGGAGTTCCCTTTTCAAAAACGGAGTTACTTTTCGGTCAAAGGGAGTTCCCTTTCGATCAAAGTGAGTTCACTTTCGGTCAAAGGGAGTTCCCTTTCGGTCAAAGGGAGTTTCCTTTAGGGTTTTTGCGCTTTCTCTCCCTAGTGTGCAATTTGTCATACACCTTTTTAAGTTCACGGAAACGCCTTTCCCCAACGATTCCTACATTTGCCAAATGAAATCTCATAGAATCTTCCTCCTCCTTGCCCTCCTTTTCGTGGCGATAAACCTCCCTGCCCAAAACTTAAAAGTCATCAAAGAAACCGACGACTATATATTAAAGGAGTGCGATAGTGTTTTTTATTATACGCATGGTATGGAGCCGAAGGATGATTTTGTTTTGGATACCACCAAGATTCATAAAGTAAATGGTGTGCTGAAATTGCCGCTGGATAATGGGAAGGAGGTGGTGTTTAGGGATCATGAATCATTAGATGAGGGACCTTTTATTTATTATAATTATAAAGGAGAAAATAAGAAGGCTGGTCATTATTTGATAGATGAAAGTTTGCCAGATTTGTATTATGGTTATTTGGTAAATACAAAAACAGGAACTATTGATACCATAGAAAAGGAGCCGACTTATTCACCTAAATATAAGTCCTATGCTTATTGTGTAGTTCATATAGGATATGTTTTACAGGGATACCTTATTTTTAAAAATATAAAATCTGATAATGAAACGCGAATAGAACTGAATCATGAATTGCCTTATATGTTGAATTGGATTAATGAAAAATCTTTCGTGTTCTATACTTATGATGGAACGAAAAGGAAATATTACCTCGTCCAAATCAAGCAATAAATGAAACCGCACCTTTAGCATTTCAAAATTCAGTATATTTGCACCCATGAATGAAATAATATTTATCGTAGAAGAAGCTGCTGAAGGTGGCTTTATCGCAAAAGCATTAAGCGCAAGTATCTTCACACAAGGCGAGACCATGCAGGAATTGAAGGCGATGATTAAAGATGCTGTGAAATGCCATTTTGAATCGAACGAAATGCCTAAGATGATTCGCCTACATTTTGTAAAGGAAGAAGTCATCGAAGTATGAGAATTCCTCGCGATCTTTCGGGCGAAGATCTTTTAAAGCTTCTAAAGAAATATGGTTATCAAGCTTCCCGCCAGATAGGAAGCCATATCCGCCTGACAACCCACGAAAATGGAGAACATCATATCACCATTCCAAATCATTCACCCATAAAAATAGGTACTTTATCTGCCATACTTTCCGATGTTGCAACGCATCTTGAGAAAACAAAAGAGGAAGTTATGCAGGAGTTGTTTGGGTAAAGAATAATAAACGATGGAATATTATTAATCCCGAGTTCTTAATCGCTTACGGATAGCAACCAAACATCCAAGAATCATCAGCAAAGCACCGAGCCAAAGGAGGTTTATCCAAGGGAAGATAATCGCTTTCATAATGATGAATTCGTTCTTTCTTTTCTCGGTGATAACAATGTCAGCTTTGCCATTTTCTGGGTTAATTTTCGGGAAGTCCAGCTTCAGCCCCAAACTATCCAGCGTTACGGGAATCGAGAACAGATTATTCCCCCGAATAACCATCACCGGCACCGCCACGGTTTCATGTTTATTGATGTCAATAACCTTCAAGATAGCTCCCGCAGCAAGGTCTGTATTATTTAATTTCATAGCAGCTTTATCCACCTCCTTATCAATGCCCGTAAGAATCAGCAAGCTATTCACCAATGCCACGGTATCGCCTACTTTCATCTGTTTGGTAATCGGCTTTTTATAAATAGAATCACTGGTTGGGTCTTCCACATCGTCGAAGTCAGCATAAGTAATATGAGTGTATATATCCTTCATCGCAAATCGCTTGGTCGAAGGCTCGCTCACGTTGCCCATCCGTTGGTTTAGCTGCACGGTCGGCATCAACTCGAATTCCTTGTCGAGCCTTTTGGTATCAGGGTTTCTTTTGAAGTATTCTATCGTGTAATAAAGGTTTTTTTCATCGGTAATAGCAGTACCCCGATGCCTTCCTTTGTAGGAAATATAATAGTCCTTCATCGGCACGGTATCGCCTTTGATAAGCATCACGTTTTCGTTATTTGGGAAGTCTTTGCCGAGGTTCACATCAGAATGGTTTTGAGAAATAATCGTGCTCTTACTATTGGATATTAAAATACCCAGCAATATCATCCCGAAGCCAATATGCGCAATGGAAGCACCGCTCAATCCGACCTTCAGTTTCAACACCCGAACCATGAAATCGAAGTTCGCAATAACCGTGAAGATAGAAGTGAATAAAAGGATAAAATAATTCACCCTGTTGAATTCCAATTGCCATGAAATGAATGCCGAAAGCAGCACCGATAGGAGCAATGAAAGGCTGATCTTCTTCATCCATTCTTTTTCATCCGTGGTTTTGTATTTAAAGAATTGACTGATGGCAGTAAGCACTCCAAGTATCACGGCTATTGGTAATTGCCATAGGTTGTAATGTGCTTTTGGGTCGTCTGGCGGACTTAAATTATGTCGCTTCGCAATCAAATGAATGTCTGCTCCAAACAACCGATTGATGATGCCTACAAATAAGTTCACTACAGAACCTAACCCGTTTGTTATATGATAAAAACCCAGTTTATCGAATACCGGAATGGAGGTCGTGAACGTAATCTGCATGGCAGAAATCATCAACACCAAAGTCCCGATAAACATCCAGAATTCCCTTGAAGAAATCTCTTCTTCTACTTCTGTCTTAGGCAGTTTCTTTCGGTTTTTAATTAATAAATAGGCAGACAACAGTACATAAAATGCCATATAAACAATCAATTGCCCCGACATCCCTAAGTCTGTGAAGGCATGTACGGAGGTACTTCCTAAGATTCCGCTGCGAGTAAGGAAGGTAGAATATAATACCAATAAAAACGTAACGATAGTGAAGATATAAGTGCTAACTATGGAGTGTTGTCGGTGCTTAAAGATCAACATCAAATGGGCTGCCCCTACAAACGTGAGCCAAGGCACTAATGATGCATTCTCTACGGGATCCCATGCCCAGAAACCCCCAAAGCTCAAGGCTTCATAAGCCCATGCCGCGCCCATTAATACGCCTGTTCCGAGGATCATCACTCCGAAGAATGCCCAAGGGATTGCCGGCTTCACCCACTCGGTGTATTTTCCTTTTATCAGCCCTCCTAATGCGAATGCAAAAGGTACTACCGTGGATGCAAAGCCAAGGAATAAAGTAGGAGGATGTATCACCATCCAATAGTTTTGCAACAATGGATTCAAGCCTCGTCCATCTTTTATTTTTGTGAGGTAATCTGCCATCTTTATGAAAGGAAGATTCTGCATTTCGGGATTGTTTCTCAAATAAATGAAAGGATCGCTGCCCAACTTATATCCAAAGACATAAACACCAAGCAACATCGAGCTTAAAAATACTTGTACTGTCGCAATTACCCCTACTACCGGGGCTTCCCATTCACCTCCCTTCCAAATTATGATCCATGATAATACCACATGCCACACTGCCCACAATAAAAAACTCCCCTCCTGCCCTTCCCAAAAACAGGCAAACATATATCGGAAAGGAAGTGTGTAAGAGGAGTGATACCAAGCATAATAATATTCAAAATAATGGTTGTAAATAACATAAAACATCGTCGCTACGATGCCTGCCACAGCAAAAGAATGAATACCGAAAGCAATCCTTCCTATCCTTGCCCAAGAATTACCAATTAATTCCCCTTTTAGCGAAGCAAAATAACAGATACATGACAACAACGCCGCCGCAAAAGCAAGTGCTACAAACAGATGCCCTAACTGTCCAAAGATTGGATGTTCTCCCGGGTAATTCATTAAAGTATTGTTGGGGTTTTTAGCATGAAACCCCTACTATCCTTTCGCTTTAAACTCCTTCATATCTTCATTCGGATTGGAGTATTTAGATGGGCATTTCAAGAGGATTGTTTTCGCCATAAAATCTTTTCCTGTGCAATGCCCAACGAGTACTATTTCATCCGACTTCTCGAAGTCCTGCGGCTTACTGCCATTATATAAAACCTTCCGTTCGACACCTTTTTTATCTATCATATAAAAGGTAAAAAGGTTTGCATTTTCTTCGGGATTATAATGAATATCTTTTGCTTTATCGAGCTTGCCATTGACATGATAATCCATATCTTTATTCTTCGCTGCGACAGAGAAATCGGAATACGTGCCTGAACTCGAGACCGTACTCAATATTGCGCCAATTCCTACTGCTATCAGTATGATGGCTACTATATGTGTCTTTTTCATGATTAACTTCTATATTATTCGGCTGCAAAGATACGAAAAAGGTTAAAGGTTTGAAGTTAAAGGTTTAAAGTTTCGGGAACGCATATTCCATAACCTTAAACTTTAAATCGCAAACCTTAAACCCCTCATGGCGCATCCCGTGGTATCGTTTTCGGAAAACGGGATGTCGTTTTCAGAAAACGGTCAATCGTTTTTGGAAAACGGTCGACCGTTTTTAAGATTTTTAGGGTCGTTTTAGGGGTATTTAACGATAGAAAAGGGGCTTGCGCCCAATTAAATGCAGGGTTTCTATTAGTAATTTCGGTTTTCGGGGAGCTTTCGCGGCATCACCCCCTCCAGCTTCCGATTCGATAAAAGGAAAACCTGCCACCGATTCACCGATTAAAAAAAGATTGTCCCTACCGGACTGAATTATGAAAGAAGTCTATTAATTAATCTCCAGTTTTTTCATGCTCCTCCCCTATCCTCACCGTTTCTTTGTGAAGAAAATCTATCAGCAGATACAGATTAAGAATCGGCACGACATTGTCTGGTGAAAAGAGAGGCTGATTTCCTAATTTGGCATCAGAGAACTTCTGCGAAATGTAATTGCACAAAAAAGTTTGATATGATTCTTTTACAATTATCTTTTGCCTCTTGTAATTTGTCGGATTCTTGCCTCCTTTCATAAAATAATCTCTCCAAAAATAAATCGTTTTTAAGTGTTCATCCTTCTCAAATTCCGGGAATGTAACACCATAATAATTGAACGAAATCAATATAACCAGGTAACATTGAAATACAAAATTCTGCTGGTTCTGATTAATGCCAAAAGTGTCGGCTACGTTGAAGAAATTGGTGAGATAAGGCTGCCTCTCTAAAAATTTTTCTTTCCATTCCTCCAATTGATTTGCATCCATTCGAGATACAAAGAAGTCGGCTTGCTCAATAGTTTCTAACGATATTGGTTCCATAATTTATTCTGCAAAGCTAACAAACCATTCGGTCATATTTTTTGTGGGATGAAGGGGATTATCTCCGCTACGATTAATACCTTTGAAATAACTAATATTGCAGCCTTAATAATACACCCCTTATGGACTTTCTTTTCATTAATAATTTCGTTACCGAGGTAGAACCTTTGACCGAGGTAATAGCAGTTAAAAATACGGTAATCCTTGGCGAGAAAAGTTATGTCGTTTCGTTCCATATCATCCCGCTTAATCTTATTTTATACTCGGATAGGATGCCGGATAAAAAGGTTATCGAAAGTTATCCGAAATACTTTGCACAATCGCCTGGAATTACCGTGGAAGGGGTGGATAATTTCTATGCCGACCTCTTATTTTTCAGAAATAGGAAGAACAGAAACCAGCAGGAACTGATGATTCTGGGCGGCTTAGAGAAGAAAATGAAGTTGATGCGAGCCGATGTAAAGATGTATTACGAACTTCATTGTAATTACTATAAAATAATGTGCTTAAAAGAATTTGTTGTGTCCAAAGATTTGCTGATTTATACTTTTTATCTACCCCAATCGGTAACCGAAGACCAGCTTTTTCCAGATATACTAAACGAGTTTGTTGATACAGATAAGATGTGTTATTTCGATGAAACAATTCTGAATCACGCCCAAGAAATTTCCATCAACGATGCCAACATTCCGTACCTTAATTACGAAGATAAAATCATCTTCCATCTACCCCTCTTCACCATCCCCGGATTAGACACCTTAAACTACAATCAATTCAAGATGATCAAATCAGAAATGAATGACCTGCTGAAAGATTTTTATACCGCCGTCGAAGGCTTGGAAAAAGAGCTGTACTTTCTTTCGTTTGATGCAAAGAATATCGTAGTTATTCAAGAAAAAATTAATGAAACAATAGTCCCCATCGTCAATGACATCAAGGAAAAGGTGGAAGGTAACATGTATTTCCAACAAATAATAAACAGTATCGAATCTCCACCGTTATCTACCATCAAAATAGGCGTATCTTCCTTCGCTACCATGCTAAGTTTTTATCAATCGCGAAGAATTATTTCAGAGATTGATAATGAAGTTTTAATGGAGAAAGCAGGCAATATGAAAGCTCTAGATAGTTGTAAAATTTTCTTCTATCATTCCCTCCAGAACAAACCAATCATGCCCGAACTGGCGCAACAACAATCATGATTCGTACCATGAATAAAGATAATATCATATTGTTTATTTTTATTCTTACAGGCATCATCCTGCGTTTGATTTGGATTGAGGACATGGAGTGGAAAGCCGATGAACAGTGGATGTTTGCCCATGCACAAGCCGCAATAAAGTCCGGTAATTGGGATAAAATAGGCATGGATAGTTCAGGAGGAATCGTAAATCCAGGGCTAAGTGTGTGGATGTTTACAATCTTCAGTTTCTTCTACTCAACACCTCTTGGCATGACGCGATGTGTTGAATTAGTTAATGTAATAGTCATCCTCGGCTTCATATTGTTTGCATTAACCAAAACAAAAGGTTGCGAAAGAAACATCTGGCTTTGGGCTATGGCACTGGCTTCTGTAAGTCCTTTGGCAGTATTATTTTCGAGAAAGATATGGGAACAAGATGTGATCGTATTATTCTCCATGTTTACCATCATCGGCAATGCTTACCGAACAAAAAGATTGGGAGCCTTCATCTGGGGAGCCGCAGGAGCGATGTCAGGACAAGTACACATGTCAGGCTTCTTTTATGCCTTCGGAATTTTTGTTTTCACCGTACTATATGATCGCGTTACTACGACCAAAACCCGCTATCTATGGTGGGTTGCGGGTAGTATCATCGGTAGTATTGGATTACTTCCCTGGGTAATTCATATCTACTTGCATCCCTCGCCAACAGTGTTGAAATGGTCTCACTTATTGCAATTCAGTTTCTACTTTTATTGGTTGGTAGATGCACTCGGATTAAACATAATGTATTCGATGAGAAAAGAGTTTTGGGAACTCCTAAAGATGCCTTCTATAGGAGGAATACCTTTGTATTTAATTGCAGCACTACACCTGTTCCTTGCAGGCGTTGGGGTGTATTCTATCAAGAGAATTTATCTATACCTCAAAACAAAATTAATCCCACTGAAAACAAAAGCCTTGATACGGAACTATATCGCTAACCTTACCTTATCCGAGTTCTATCTACTGGGAGTATTAATGGGATTAGGAGTGTTCCTGAACTTCAGTGGGGTCATTACCTTCCAACACTATCTGATTGTTGGGTTCCCGTTCTCTTACATGCTCCTCGTGAAGTTACTTTTGCCAAAGAAAAGACTATTGATTGCAGTAATTACCTCTCAATTAATCATCACCATCACCTTTCTTACTTATGTCCATATACACGATGGAATAATGAAAGGAGATTATGGTAAGACCTATCGCTCCCAACAGGAAAGCATTAAATAGAAAGATAGTTTCATTACTATATTATAAATTCGCCCACGAAGTAATTTAATAAATATGAAAAGCAAAAACGAAACCAAACAAAGCAAGCAATCAAACCCCAAGGCTACTGCCGATAAACGTACTGCAACAACCATCATTAACCCAAATGCTTTAAAGAATTTGAAGTTGATTCTTGGAATCATCGTGGCGGTGTTCGGGTTATTGATTTATGTCAACACGTTTCATCATAATTATTGCTTGGACGACGTGGCCGTTATCAAAGGCAACAAGTTTACACAGAAAGGGTTGGCGGGGATTCCCACGATGCTGCATACTTTTTACTGGCAAGGATATTGGAGTGCGAATGCCGGTTTGTATCGTCCATTATCCATGATTATGTTCGCCATTGAGTGGCAGTTTTTTCCCGCTTCTCCGCATATCTATCATATCGTGAATGTGATTTTGTATGCCTTCATCGGGTTCTTATTATTCTCTTTTCTTACTAAGATCTTCCCGAAAGCAAACCTCATCTTTCCCTTCGTGGTTTCCCTTTTATTTATGGGGCATCCGATCCATACCGAGGTGGTGGCGAACATCAAGAGTGCCGATGAATTATTAAGTTTTATATTTTTTCTCCTCACAGTCATCAACCTTTGGAATTACTTTTCAAATGCTAAAAACTCCACGCTGTACACCGCAATTGCGTGTTTCTTTATTGCTTTATTCGCGAAGGAAAGCGTCATGACGTACCTCCTTGTCATCCCGCTGATGATCTTTTATTTCACCTCCGTTCCATTTGTTAAGAACCGCAACATCTTCTTTATGCTGCTCGGTGTAACTATTGTTTTCCTCGTCATCCACGAAGCTGTTTTGGCAACAGTAGGCTCCAGTAAAATCACATACTCCTACCTCGATAACTCGTTGGTTGCCGCCAAGTCTTTCGGGGATAGATTGGCGACTGCAATTTTTATGATGGGTAAATACATCCTCCTCCTGATCGTGCCTTACCCGATGAGTTACGACTATTCGTTTAATCAAATTCCGATTACTAATTTCACCGATGTCAAGGTCATCGGCAGCTTCCTGTTGTATGTCGGGATGGTGGTGTATGCCATTATGAATTTCAAGAAAAAAACGTTGATTTCATTCGCCATCATCTTCTATTTGATCACGATGGCTTTGGTATCAAACGTGGCGATACTTATCGGCTCCACGTTTGCTGAACGATTCTTATTCGTGCCAAGTCTCGGCTTTTGCCTTTTGATCGGGTTATTGATTACGAAGGCGACGAACACTTACAGCCTTAAAAATACTTTCAACGGAATTGGCGATTTCATCACGGCAAATGTCAAGGTATTACTTCCGGTTGCCGCCTTGTTAGCCATTTATTCGTTCACGACTATTGATAGAAATAAGGACTGGAAGGATGATTACACCTTGATGATTCACGATGTCGCGAATGCCCCAAATAGTGGCAGAACGCATTACAATAAAGGCACGGAGGTGATGAACGTGTATGCTATGCTTGAAACCGATCCCGCGAAGAAAAAGGCTCTCTTCGATACCGTCGTGAAGGAGTTCGAGATCGCGATGCGGATTGACCCCATATCGCCTACGCCGCTCCAAAACATGGCGGTTGCGTACTACTATCAGGGCAATTATCCCAAGAGCATCGAGTGTTCAAAAAAGATGATTGCTGCCGA
Source organism: uncultured Bacteroidota bacterium (assembly GCA_903844645.1). GTDB lineage: Bacteria > Bacteroidota > Bacteroidia > AKYH767-A > JABDAW01 > JABDAW01. The sequence goes on along the minus strand of CAIMUP010000019.1, from coordinate 751 downwards.
GCCTAACAATGCCGGAATGCACCTTTATCTGGGCAAAGCGTCCTTCAGAAACAAGGATTATCCTGCCGCCATCGAGCACCTGAATTACGGTTTGGCGCATGGCGATAACACCGAAGAAGCCAACACTTTCTTGGGAGGCGCATATCTCGCTTTGCATGATTATGGGCATGCCGTAAACTGTTATAAAATGGCGGTGCAACTGAATAAAACGACCATGAATTTAATGAATCTTGGCAGTGCGTATGGTAATGCGAACGATTTCCAAAATGCTGTCGAGACCTTTAAGAGGGCACTTGAAATGAACCCGAACGATGCCCAAATAATGTACTACATCGGTATCACTTATCAAACGATGGGCGACAAGGTGAATGCCCAGCTTTTTCTGGATAAAGCGAAGGCTGCCCAGGGAGGCAAATAGGTCGCCAAGGATTTTATCGAGGATGGTATTCCTTGAAAAAGTCTTGATTTTAAATATAAATTTCAAATAATATGGGACTTCAAATAACCCGCACAAACAAAATTATACTGCACATTTCGAGGGCAAAAGAGGGAAAAATAGTACCTGTTTCAAACCTATGAATCTTTGCTGATTTATTATCTCTTTTTTACACCCATTTTGCCCATTCCGTGGTAAGTACCTTGTTCCAGAACACTTTTTTGACTCTCATTTTGACCCCTTTAAAAACTCAAGTACGCTATCAAAACAGTTTTCGGCGCAAAAAGTTCGGGCAATAACTATATTGAATTCAAT
>CAIMUP010000018.1 GCA_903844645.1 uncultured Bacteroidota bacterium | reverse complement strand
CCTCCTTTCCCTCCTTTTTGTGGCGATAAACCTCCCAGCCCAAGACTTCAAGGTCATCGAAGAAACCAAGGACTATATATTAAAGGTTGCGGATAGTGGTTATTATTATGCGCATGGCTTGCCGCCGAAGGATGATTTTGTATTGGATACCACCAAGATTCATAAAGTAAATGGTGTGCTGAAATTGCCGCTGGATAATGGGAAGGAGGTGGTGTTTAGAGATACTTATGATACAAATGATTATGCGGACTTTGGTTATACTTATAAAGGATTTAATAAAAAGGCTAACTGTTATCTCGTTTTAGGTCTGCACAAAATCGATTTTATAAAATATCTTTTAGTTTATAAAACTAATGGAAATATTGATACATGTAGAATGAACCCAGTATATTCTCCAAAAGTTAAAAACTATGGTTATTTCATAATTGAGGAATATCCAGAAGGTGGTAATATAATATTTAAGAATCTTAAAACTCAAAAGACAGTAAAGATTAAAATTAATAAAGAATTTCCGGTTGATTTTAGATGGATAGATAACAAGAAATTTGTGTTTTATACTTGTCATTGGAATGACCCACACAAGCATATAAAATTAAGGGAATATTACCTCGTCCAAATCAAGCAATAAATGAAACCCCACCTACCGCTGTTACTTCTTACTCTGCTCTGCATGGCTTTTAGTGTTCATGCCCAAGACTTCAAGGTCGTAGATTCAACCAATGAATGTGTTTTGAAAGAGGTTACTGCTGATTTTTATTATCTATATTATAAGGAGGATGAAATCTTGCTTGACAAAGATACTTTTCATATCAAGAATGATACAGGAGTCTTTTTGCTCCCTATTGATAATGGAAAACAGGTCCGCTTTGCTGATACTTTGATGCTATATTATCTCCCTTATCGGGGATTTGAATATGAAGGATATTGGAAACGGTCAAATAATTATTATGTCTATATGCGTGCTCATGATAAATCAGCATGGATTTCTGTGAACAAAGCCGATGGGGAAGTAGATACCCTGGTTGATATTCCTTACTACTCGCCGTCGAATTTATATTATGCCAATTGCGACCAACGCGGTGGTGAAGGCAGAACAAATAGTTATGTGGAAATTCATGAACCTCCGAACGGGGCATTCAACCAGAACAACTTTTGGCAAAGCACGTACTTTTAATTTAAGATGGATAGATGATGATACCTTTACCTTCTTTACGATTCTGCCCGATGATACGCGGAAATATTATTTGATGGAGATAAAATAAATAGTTGAATTGAAATAAATGAAACCGCACCCAAACCTTAACCTTGATACCTTAAACTTCCTGAATCTTTACCTCTTCCAGCTTCTTCATCATCCCGAGAACCCGCTCCAGGATACTGATTCGGACTTCAATTACTAATTTTATGGAAGGTTCTGTATCTTGTTTAAGGATCGTTAGGTTTTCTTGTTTGATAATCTTCATCACATCGTTCAGTTGCAGGTAATTACAGGTAATCTCCACCTGTCGCGTAATGGTTTTAATACTTATTTCAGCATTACTAATAGCATCCGCAGCAGCAGACTTATAGGCTTTGATCAACCCAGGCACCCCGAGCAAAGTCCCACCAAAATATCTAACGACCACGATCAAAACATCCGTCAAATCATGACTTTGAATTTGTCCTAAGATAGGTTTTCCGGCAGTTCCACTGGGTTCTCCATCATCATTAGCACGATAAATACTTTTATCAGGCTGCAACCTGTACGCAAAACAATGATGCCGCGCCGAATGATGCTCTTTTTTTAATTGGATAAGATATTCCTTGACCTCCGCCTCCGATTTTACCGGATAAATATAGGCAATAAACTTGCTCCCCTTATCCTTGTAAATCCCCTCTGCATGGGCAGCAACGGTCTTGTAGGTATCATCAAACATACCTACCTGTTATTGATTCTCGAACTTCAAAGAATGGATAAAACCTTTCGCATTTTTCTTGTCCTTGTCAGATAATTTTGATTGCGCAATCTTATCATCGAAGTCTGCGTAGAACTTATCTCTGCGGGCATCATGCTGCTCCGATTCAAAGATATGCCGACCGTAAAATTCTATAAAATTAACACGGATTAATGAACTTTTATTAGCCATCATATACAGTGCGAAGTCGTCAAAATATAGTTCGGACAAGAAGCCTATCATCTTATCGCTCTGCTCATAATACTTGCCATTAAAATCAGTGATAAGGGCATCGAGAATCTTGATTTTTTTCTGCATACTATCCTTCTCGCTCCATAGCAACAGGGAATCTACCATGCCCTTGAAGCAGTCCATATCATCCTTTGTTTTGTATTCCTCGAAAATCTTTAAATAATAGTCCGCGCCTTGATGATTCTTGATATAACAATGCTTAACGACGGTCTTTTGTGCATAAATATTCATGCAACCAAAGTGGAGAACTACCGCCAACAACAACAGTTTCGTGGCAAACAGATTTTTCTTTTTCATAATCATATTTTTTGTATCAAACCCTGCAAATTTACGATATTAATGATTAATAAGAATGCCCGTCACAAGAAATTTATTGATGAAGTTGACCTTAAATCATCAACTATTTTTATACTTTTGCCGCCTCTAATAGTTTTTGAAATGCATAATTTATCTTTATTAATAATAATCCCTCTCCTTACCGCTTTGGCAATCTTATTTTTTAAGAATCCAAAGCAGGTGCGGCTCGTTGCCTGCATCGGCGCAACCATCCAATTGATACTTTCGTTGCTGCTTTTATTCGCTTATGTCAATGAAAGGAATGTCGGAAACACTGCCCAGATGCTCTTCACGGAAAAACATTCCTGGTACAGTGCATTAAATATAGAGTATTATTT
>CAIMUP010000017.1 GCA_903844645.1 uncultured Bacteroidota bacterium | reverse complement strand
TTCTGTATATATAAAAAGTAATCCTGTATATATAAAAAGTAATCCTGTATATATAAAAAGTAATCCTGTATATATAAAAAGTAATCCTGTATATATAAAAAGTAATCCTGTATATATAAGTTGTAACTTTTTATATGATAATGGTTTCTTTTGAGTATAAGATACCTCCTTTTGTGGATGCAACCTGACTGGCACTCATCGCTTCGCGATTTCCAGTCATGTTGAATCCCCTGGATGCACGGATATTAAATAGGGAATATAGCTATTTAACTTCGCAAAACATCCCAAATTAGTACCGAGCGGTCATCGCCAACCGATACGAGGTACGAATTCCAGAGCAATTTATTCACCGAATTAAGATGTGCATCTGCCTTATCTTTGTCTAATCGTTGAAGAATTTCATAGGTGTCTGCATCCCATATTTTTATTGTTTTATCTCGGCTGGCTGTAGCAAATAATTTTCCGTCAGGGCTAAAAACAATGGAGTAAATAGCATAATTATGGGCGGGGATATTGTTGATTATTTTGCATGATTGTGTAAGGTCATAAACATTGAGCATCGCATCCTTTCCACCTGATAAAAGATGCTTGCCATCAGTATGAAACTTTACGGAGTATGCAGAACCTCGATGTGCATCTATCTGTTGTATCTGCTCTAATGTCTGCAGATTAAAGATGCGTATAGTACCATCGCCACAGGCTACTGCCATCAAGGTTTCGGCAGTATTAATATCTAATGCGCGTACCTTTTCCTTGCATAACGGTATGTTCTTGATCAAGGTCAAATCATCCAATGACCACGCCGATAAACTACCATCGGCAGATACGGAATAAAAAGAATTATTAGCATCGCATTTAATATCGAAGATAGGTTCAAAGGTCTGGACGAAGAACTTTATCTCTCTCCGCTCTGTTAAATCAAGGATGTGGATGCCTCCCTTCGACTCGCCGATGATTAAATAATTCCAATCCGGCACATAACATAAAGCATATACGATAGCCCCGACATTGGACACGATTATAGGTTCTGCATCATTATTAATATCCCACTGAATAACCACTTGATCGCCGGCACCGGTATATATTTTATTCTTTTCTAAGCCTTGCTCAATGCAATAGATAGCAGATTTATGCCCTGTTAATTGTGCTTTTTTAATACTGTTTACTTTCATTATAATATCTTAATTCTCCCACACCATTGTGCCTTCTGTGCAGTTCGTGCAGATGTCTATTTCGCTTCTCGCCTTTATTAATGATGCGCGGAATTGTTGGTAATTATCGTTCTGCCAAAGTTCTGTAAAGGTTTCTTGTTTTAAATCACCCATCCGATGTGTTGCATCCTTATCAAAGCAACATGGAACAACCTTTCCATCCCATGTAATCACGCAGGAATGCCACAATTTCCAACAATGATTCAGTAACTTATTCTTGATAACATAAGTACCGTCAGGCTGCTGTTTATAACGGCTGTATTTATCAATTGTAGGCAACAGATCACTACCATGTTCGTGGTCGTAAATCTGTGCTGTCTTTAAACCTATTTCATCTACGCCGTATTCTTTAGCTAACTTTTTAAGGTCTTCTATTTGATGTTCATTAGGCTTAACCACCAAGAACTGGAAGATGGTATGCGGAGTGCTCGACTTCAACTCTTTCTTCCATTTAATAATATTCTTTGTTCCTTCTAATACCTTCTCCAAAGAACCTCCTATTCTATATGCCTCGTAAGTTTCTTGTGTTGTGCCATCAATAGAAATAATTAAGCGGTCCAAGCCTGATTCCACGGTCTTTCTCGCATTCTCATCATTAAGATAATGAGCATTGGTAGAGGTCGCGGTGTAGATGTTTTTATCGCTTGCATACTTTACCATTTCGAGGAACTTAGGATTCAGATAAGGCTCCCCTTGGAAGTAAAATATCAGGTACATGATGTCCCTATTCAGTTCATCAATGGTAGCTTTAAAGAACCCTTCATCCAGCATACCTGTTTCCCTCGTGAATGCCCTCAAACCACTCGGGCATTCAGGACAACGAAGGTTGCAAGCAGTAGTAGGTTCGAAGGACACGCTAATCGGCAAGCCCCACTGTATGGGCTTCTGCGCAGCCTTCGATGCATAATAACTACTCAATACCTTTCCAGCATTCCAAAGACGACGCAGCGTCATCTTCGATATAAAATTCAGCCCGTCCGTAATATTATTATTCATGATTGAGGGGGTAAAATTACTAAAAGTTCGTGGCGGAATCTTGATCTTCCTTTTATTGTTGCCCGCAAAAGCGGAGCAATCATAAAAGGGAGATGATATTATAAGATGCCCCTGCGAGAGATTTCCTCCCATCTTATTCCAAAGAAACCACCCGCTCCTATGCCGCTTTTTAATAGACCTCTTTCATAATTACCCTATTATATTTGCATGAAAGTTCCGTAGGGACAACCTTTTGGTTATTACCTGCTATTAAATGCAATGGTCGTCCCTACTGGACTGAATTATGAAAGAAGTCTAATGAATACCGAAAACATAGATAAAAACCCAAAAAGCGTTCGGCGAGTGTCCGCCAGACGCAAAACAGTATCCGCCGGACGCAAAACATTAAAATTTGATTAAATATAAAATTAAAATATGGCAAGACTTAAAAAAGTATTAGCAATAAGAGATTACGCAACCTTAAACCCTTTCCTTAAACTTATTCAGTTTTCCTAACGCTTCTTTTATTCTCCGAATCGCTTCTATAAGAATTTCTTGGGAGGTGGCATAAGAAAGCCGAATACAGTTACCATCCCCGAACGCTTCTCCAGAAACTATCGAAACATGTGCAGTATTTAATAAATACATACAAAGTTCATGGGCATTGGTGATGGTTATTTTGCCATCCGTCATCCCAAAATAATGGGAAACATCAGGGAAAACATAAAAAGCACCCTTCGGTTCGTTCAGCTTTAACCCGGGAATAGTTTTCATTAAGGATAAAACCAAATCCCTGCGCCGTTTAAACTCATCGCGCATAAGAATAGTGGGCGAAAGGTCAGAATTTAATGCCGCCATCGCTGCCCTTTGCGCAATGCTGCATGCGGCAGACGTAAATTGTCCTTGCATTTTGTCGCAAGCCTTAGCAATCCATTCCGGCGCACCAATATATCCTATTCTCCAACCAGTCATCGCGAAAGCTTTAGACACGCCGTTCACTACCACTACTCTTTCTTTGATAAAATCAAACTGGGCAATGCTTTCGTGGTTACCGATAAAGTTTATATGTTCATAAATCTCGTCCGAGACAATGTATAAATCCGGAAATTCTATGATAACTTCTGCTAAAGCTTGTAGTTCTTCCTTAGAATATACCGAGCCAGACGGATTGCATGGAGAAGAGAAGATAAAAAGCTTCGTTTTCGGAGAAATGGCAGCCCTTAATTGTGTCGATGTTATCTTAAAATCCGTCGAGATAGTAGTTTCAATGAATACCGGTTTACCTTCCGCCAGTTTGGCTATCTCGACATACGAAACCCAATATGGGACGGGCAATACTACTTCCTCCCCCGGGTTTAATAAGCTCAAAACTACGTTCGCTATAGACTGTTTGGCTCCGGTTGATATCACAATTTGATTGGGTTTATAATCTAGCCCGTTTTCTCGCATAAATTTATCCGAGATTGCTTGCCGTACATCCAAATAACCAGAGATCGGCGGGTAATGGGAATACCCTTTGTCAATGGCTTGTTTACCCGCTTCGCGAATATGTATCGGAGTTGGGAAATCGGGTTCACCCAAGCTAAGATTTATAATGTCAATTCCCTGCGCCTGCATCTCTCGGCAGATGCGCGACATCTTAATTGTCTCCGACTCTGCCAAGTTATTGATTCTTTCTGATAATTTACTCATCTTTCTAATAATTTTAAGGGTGCAAAAGTAGGAAAAAAGAATAGAACTATACCATCGCTGATTATTTAAGGAAATTCAACAGGAATGAGGTATGCTTTCTCGCCAAAACAGAAGGCTGTTTCAAGGAATTAATTAAGGAAAAAAGGAGTTCGTAAAGAATTACTTTTGGGAGTACTTAATAAGGACAATATCACCATCATTCGTATTATTAATAATATCATAATTCGTTGCCCCCGTAACATAAATCGTTCCTTTGCCATCATTAATGATAGCGTAAGGATAGTCGTCGAAATTTTCGGTACCATTAAACAGTTTTATCCATTGCCTAATGCCTTTTGCATCATATTTTATGGTAACAATCTCCTCGCTCAACCCGATATTATTAGAATACCCCGTAATATAACATGCCCCCTGCAAGTCGGTGGTAATGGCGATGCCCTCGTCATCACTTTTTAAGTCGCCATTATACGTTTGGAGCCAAAGTTTATCTCCCAAAGTAGAATAACATATAGTAAGGATGTCGAAGTCTCCACTTTTATTCGTTGAATGACCAGTAACACAAATATTTCCTAATGCAAAAGCGACCGAACGTGCTTCATCGTCGTTACCTTTACCACTATATGTTTGCAACCATAACTGTTCGCCGGTATTTTTGTATGCTATTACAATTAAGTCATTTCTTTTATCGCTCACATCCGTAAATCCCGCGACATAAATGTTACCTTTATCATCCATCGTAATAGCATTTGCTTCATCGTAATCATCGGCTTTGCCATTATATGTAGCGACCCAGAGTTCTTCGCCTTTCACGGAATATTTTATGGTAGTAATATCGTAAAAAGTTTCAGTATTTACCGAGTACCCAGTAATAAATGCGTTGCCCGCATTATCAATTACGATGGCTCTTGCAGCATCGTTTCCATTCGCAGTACCATTGAATGTTTTTATCCATTGCCTGTTGCCGGCAGTATCATATTTAATGGTTGTAACATCTGTGCCGGTAACTTTATTAGAAGCATATCCGGTAATATATATGTTCCCCTCCGAATCCAAAGCAATAGCAGCCACTTCGTCTGAACTATCAGCGGTTCCGTTGTATGTTTGAGACCAAAGGAGAGTCCCGGCGGCATCATATTTTATTAAAATTATATCCTCGCCAGTACCTTTTCCCGTGGCATAACCTGCTACATAACAATTCCCTGAAGCATCTACAGCAATAGCCTTTCCGTTGTCGTCTTCATTAGCAGTGCCGTTGAAGATTTGTTTCCATAAGATAGCTCCGGCAGGGGTATATTTTAAGGTTATTATATCGAGGTCGCCATTACTATTCACCGATGCTCCGGTGGCATAAATATTTCCTGCGGCATCGGCAGCGATCGCGTGGGCTTCATCCATTCCTTTGGCAGTGCCAGAATAAATTTGCCCCCAGTCCTGATTTACTTGTGCCCAAGAGGATGCCGGGCACAGAAATACCAAAAAAAGTAGATAGGCGAACAGTGGATATTTTAGATTTTGTTTCATACACCTCGTTGGAGGTATTAAACGATGAAAGGTTTAATGAATCCTTATTCTTCGGGATTAATTACTTTGAAAACAATGGCAGCAATCGCGGCTCCAGCGAAAGGTCCGACAATATAAATCCAGATATTCTTCATCGAATCGCCGCCGTTAATAGTATCTACTAGGATAGGTCCGATACCTACCGCAGGATTAAAAGCTCCTCCCGAAATACCGCCTACACAAAAAGCGGAGGCGAGGACGGTAAACCCAATCGCCAATCCATAAAAAGAGTTGCCAGCCGTTTTGCTGTGGGTCGCGACATTCAGCACTACGGATGCGAGGGCAAAAGTGAAAACCATCTCTGCGATCAGCGGTTTCAGGATATTAATCCCTGCCATCGGAGCGGGGGCAAACGTGTGCCCGCCTTTCATGATCATACAAAAAAATGCGCCTGCCGTAGCTCCTAAAATCTGGATGACCATATAAATTATGGCTTCATTAGCCTTAATTTTGCCTCTCATTAAAATGGCAAGGGTAACGGCGGGGTTGTAATGAGCTCCCGAAATATGCCCTCCAAAATAAACCATGACCATCAACATAGCCCCGATTGCCAATGGATTTCCTGTAAGCCCGATGGCGGCGACGAGGAAAAATGTACCGATAAATTCTACTAAATAATTTTTCATGTGATTAAAATTTTGATTGTTAAGGGCGCAAAAATAGGAAAAAGGATTCATGTTTCGCGCCGCCGAAGGACATTTACTCCTATACGGCTTCGCGTATTGCTCCAAATATTGATATTTACTCTAATACGCGTTCGCGTATTGCTCCAAATGTCGACATTTACAATGGTACACACATGCGTACTGTTCCAAATGTTGACATTTACAATGTTACACACATGCGTACTGTTCCAAATGTTGACATTTACAATGGTACACACATGCGTACTGTTCCAAATGTTGACATTTTTAATGGTACACACATGCGTACTGTTCCAAATGTTGACATTTTTAATGGTACACACATGCGTACTGTTCCAAATGTCGGAATTCATCCCGAAACCCATTTTCACTCCTATATATAGGGTGTATTTTGGAGGCGGCAAACCGTTTCGGTTATTGTTTAATAAGATTTAATGCCTCCGCCACCGTTTTCACCGGCAGTTGGCAGGCATTATTTACGCAGACAAAAATCTGGGTTTCCTCCTCCGAATGCCTCCCCACGAGCATCGGCATATCGCTTTTTCGGACGCCTCCCGCAACGATTTTATTCGGAATAAAATAAGTATTTAATTCCTGCCGGATGGCATCGGCGTTCTTGCCCGTAATCACGATTTCGTGGAATGGCTCGATTAAATAAGTCATCAAAATAGCCCAGTTAGAATGTCCGCTCGGATACGATTTCATCCCCTTTTTAATATTGGTCAATTGCTGCTTCGCGATGGTTTTGAATTCCTGAATATCAAAGTAAATCCCCAACAAATAAATCCCCTTTGCAAGGCTTGAGTTCGATGCCGGAATCACATTATCATGCACCTCCATTTTCCGTGCTATCAGCGGCTTATCAAGATCCGAAGTAAAGAAGAACATGCCGCTTTTCGCATCATAAAAATGAAGGATAACATAATCCGCAAGGGCTTTTGCATTCATCAAATATTGATCATCAAACGTGTTTTGGTATAAGGCAATCAACGCCTCAATCATAAAAGAATAATCTTCCAAATACCCATTGATCGTCGCCTTACCGTTCTTGTAATTTCTATTAAGGCTGCCATCTTTTTTAAGGATATTATGAGAAATACAGTCTGCACATTTTATCGCTGCATCCAAATATTCCTTGTCGCCAAATACTTTGTAGGCATCGGTGTAACCCTTTATCATCAAGGCATTCCATGAGGTCAGTTGTTTATCGTCCAAGCCCGGCGCAATTCTTTTTCCTCTTTCGTTTAATAAAATTTCTTTGCAAGATGCTATCGTATTTTGTAATTCTTCTACGGTAATATGATACCTTTTGGCGATGATTTCATCGCTTTCTTTTCTTAAAAGAATATTGCAATCTTCCTCCCACAACGCCTCTTTATCTATTCTGAAATACTCACAAAAGAGAGAAGATTTATCGTTTAATAATTCATCAATCTCCTTCTTAGTCCATATATAATATTTCCCTTCCACCCCTTCAGAATCCGCGTCCAGCGCGGAAAAGAACGTACCCTCATTGCTTGTCATATCCCTCTTTATCCAAGCCAAAGTATCCTCAACAACCTGCTTGTAAAGAGGGTCTTTGGTCAGAGTGTAAGCCTCGGAATAAAGTGTAACCAATTGCGCATTATCATACAGCATCTTCTCGAAATGCGGCACCTTCCATTCTCCATCCGTCGAGTATCTTGCGAAGCCTCCACCAAGCTGATCATAGATACCTCCATACGCCATTTTATTTAAGGTCAAGATGATTTGTGTGAGAATAGTTTCATCTTTAGTTAGGTGATAATAGCTCAAAAGAAACTCCCAATTATTCGGCAAAGGAAACTTCGGAACACGCCCCGGTCCGCCCTCTACGGTATCGAAGGTAGTCTTCCAAGTCGTAACAATTTCCTTGAGATCATCTAATGAAAAGACTTGAACTTCAGGATTCATCTTGACCAATTCCGATTGATTAATTCCTTCGGTTAATCGTGAAGCATACTCCAAAAACTGCTGAGGTTCTTTCTGATAAATATCGTTTAATTGGTATAGCACATTGTTCCATCTTTCATTGGGAAAATAAGTGCCGCCATACACCGGACGCCCATCTGGCAGGGTAAAGCAGTTGAGAGGCCAGCCCCCTTGCCCAGACATCAATTGTACTGCGTTCATATAAACCTGATCAATGTCGGGACGTTCTTCCCTGTCAACTTTTATGCAGATGAAATGCTCATTCATAAACTTTGCCGTGGCGACATCTTCAAAGGATTCGTGCTCCATAACATGACACCAATGACATGCAGAATATCCGATGCTGATGAGCACTAATTTGTTCTCCTTTACAGCCTTCTCAAACGCTGCATCGCCCCACGGATACCAGTCAACTGGGTTATGTGCATGTTGCAATAAGTAAGGGCTACTCTCTCCTATAAGTTGATTGGTGAATGGTTGATCGGTTGATTCGTTATCCATCTTATTTAACTACAAAGAATGAATCGCATCAGCAATAACTTTAATCAAGCTTTTATCTCGTTCAATTGAATTACCAACAACAATAATATCCGCTCCGGCATTACAATTCTCTATCGCTTTCTCTGGGGTATGGATGCCACCACCGGTGATTAATGGAATAGAAATATTCTTCTTAACTGTTGAAATCATAGACATGGTAATTGGATTTATCGCACCGCTTCCTGCATCCATAAAAATCATTTTAAGACCAAGCATCTCCCCAGCCAGCGCGGTACACAGAGCGATATCATCTTTGTCATGAGGGATGGGAGTGGTGTTACTCATATAGGAAACGGCTGTCGGTTTGCCGCTTTCGATAAGCATATATCCGGTGGGGATGACTTCCATATTTGTTGCTTTAATCATTGGCGCAGCGATAACTTGTCGTCCTATTAACATCTCTGCATTGCGTCCTGATATTAAGGAGAGGAAGAGGATAGCATCCGCATGGGCATTGACTTGCATGACATTACCTGGGAAAAGAATCACCGGTATTTTGCTCTCTTTTTTTAGTAATCGAATACAAAGATCAAGGTTGTCATTCGTTAACAGACTTCCGCCTACGAAGAAGTAATCTACCTTGCTTTCTACAGCGATCTTGATGACCTCGTGAATGCCTTTGTCGTCCGTTTTATCGGGGTCTATGAGGAGGGCAAACTGTTTCTTGCCTTCGGAGTTGGATTTGAGAATGTTGTTGTAAATAGTTGTATTCATGAATGCAAATTAAAGAAAAAGAAATCAATCTTCGAGGGCATAGACTATGATGAGGTCATCTATGGTTTCATAATTGACGGTGTAGGTTTTCTGATATTCATTAGTAATAATGGTTGCTTGGAGGGTTCCTTTGGATAGGAAGGGGAAGGGGTGGATGCGGAGGTTTTCTTTGAAGATGATGCCGCCTTTTTCATGGATCTTGAAGAGGACTTCTTTGGTGGACCAGATGATGTATAGTTGTTCGAGATAATGGTTTTGGTTAATGAAGGACTTCTCATCGGGGCGTAGGAATTTGTTTTCTATGCGGAGGATTCTTTTATCTAATATCTCTATATCTATCCCTACTTTCTTTTCTTTGGAGAGGATTAGGGCGATAAATTGTTTGGTGTGGGAGATGGAGATATGGTATTCTGAATCTTTGATAAAGGGTTTGCCGTGGGTGGTGTAGGCTATGATGAGGGAGGGTTGGGTGGTGAGTTCTTGGAGGAGGTATCTTGCGGCTAGCAATTGTTGTTTGCGGATGTGGCTTTTGTGGGTTGTTATGAGAATATCATGGATGCTTGTTTTATCCTTTATTAAGAGGGAATAATCTTCGCCTTCGACCATTTTGAGGAGGGCTATTTTTATATTTTTATCGGGTGTGTGGAGGATATTCATTGTTATGGTGGCAAAGAAACGAATATTATGGGGGATGAAATTGGTATGGAATCCATTCATTATAGTACAGAACCCATTCACATTAGTACAGAATGCATTGGGGATGGTATGGAAGGCATTGGGGTTAGTACGGAATGCATTGGGGTTAGTACGGAATGTATTGGGGTTAGTACAGAATGTATTGGGGTTAGTACAGAATGTATTGGGGTTAGTACAGAATGTATTGGGGTTAGTACAGAATGCATTGGGGTTAGTACGGAATGCATTGGGGTTAGTACGGAATGCTCCGGGTACGGTTTTTTAGTTAAAAAGAGGGGTATTTTGGCAATTATATACATGACAAACCAAGAAAAAGTAGTGATAAATGATGAGTTTGTTAATGCCTTACAAAACTATCTATCAGAAGGAAATAAGGAATTTACACCCGTTTCAAAAAAAGACATTAGTATTACCACAATGAAAGATTGGGATAATAATAATGTAGATGCAATTATGATAAGAAGGGAATTTTTGAGAATGGAAACAAGTTTATTAATAGAAAAGGTTTATTTGGATTCTGTATCTGATTATGGAATGGGATTCCCAAAAATAAAAGACGGAAAGTTTAATTTTGAATCAATCCAGGTTTATTATCCTAACATGGGTAATAAGGCAACCTCCGGAACTAAACAAGTTCCCGCATAGCATATTAAATGATTGATTAGGGCGGCTAATTTCATAATAAAAACTTTCAAATTCAAATGGTGTATATTTATTCTCAAAAGGTATTAATATACTATCCTCAACGTTCTTGGTTTTAATTGTGATAAGTTTGTTAGCAGCATCAATTTCGGCTGTCAATTCATGCTCTGAATATACTTTAATAAACTGAGAAAAAATTGATTGCGCCCCTTCGTTAAAGGTCAAAAGTATTGCCGCTAATTCTGGAGGATTAAATGAACATCTAAACGTTATCCATTTTACATCATTAAACCCTTCTTGAATTTCTTTTGTGTGTTCCATAACTTCTATATTTTAATTAGGGTGCAAATGTAGCATATACCACAAATAAAAATAGGTAGTAGTTAAACCAAACTAATCATATATGCGCCCCCGTAAATAAATATATGATTATGGATTTTAAAGAAGTGTTATTCGATGAAACAAAAGTTGGAATGTCAATGTTAGACATAACAGATGAACTATTTTATAATTCCGCTGAACATAGCGGGGTGGATACTCGATTAACAGAGATTAAAAAGATAAATCCAACGACCTATATTTTTAGAATAACTTTGGATTATTGGAGGCTAAACATATCGCATAAATATAAATTGCATGGGGAAATGAGATGCACTGTTAAAACTTATAAAGGAATATTATTTGATAATATGAATAGTATTGAAGCGACTGATGCCCTTGCAAGTTTTATCCGTGAGATTCTTGTTAAGATGGTGGATTTTTATCAATCAATGGATGAGAATAAAAGTGACATTTTTCCATTACCATCGGATGAATACATTCTAACATTGGGAAGGAACTTGCCAAACAATCCGATATAATTGGAGCGGATTTCATTCCTTTTAATGGCAAAAAGATTCTATATCCTTTATTTCTTTTACGACTTGTTTTTATTTTTTTCATGGCGCAAAAATAGAGATAATATCTCTCTCTCCAACTATTTTTTAATCGGCTTACTTTGCAAAATTTTCTTGACCATTGTATCAAGTTCCTTTTGCTTCATAGGCTTGACCTTGGCGGCTTTCTTTGTTTTATTCATGGCGCAAATTTAAACAATTTAATATATATTATAATGGAATTAAAAAACGAAAATCAGGGTATCTTAGCAAAGATTCAATTTTTGGTAAAAGGACACCAACGCCCGCAAGCGGTAACAGTAGATTATTGGGAAGCCAAACAACTTTTCTTTACGCAAACGAAAGATTTAAAAGTAGGGCAAATAATAGTTTTGCCCGATAAAAAGCTAAAGATTATTGACATCCAAATAGAATTGGGAGATTCAATAAATGATAATCAGGCTTTTACTGTTTTTGGTTGGGCTGGAGCTATCCTTCCAAGTAATTTCTTGGTAACTATCCACATGGAGGAAATTTAGGATTATAGGGTTTCCAAAAACTCTATAATCTTTTTTCTTAAATCGTCATTGGTCAAATAGCAAGTTTTGCTTGCTATATCCATAAACGGCGTTACTTTCGATAAACTTTGCCGTTTGTTCTTTTCATCTATTGCCCTTGCAATAAAGCCATTTTCATTTTTTTGAAGGAAGTTTATTAGTTCCTTTTTTTCATCTACTTCAATAAATCCATTTCCCGATTCATTGGCTCTTTTACCTAAATATTTCATTATTCTTTCCCTATTAATTCCTTATAAGTTAAACGACCTGTAAGATTCTTCATCGTCATTTCAAATCTATCAAAGTCCGTCATCTCCCGCGTATTCCAACGGTAACTATAAACATTGATATACTTCTGTAAATGCTTATCGGATACATGATGTTGGATGCCATTGATACCCCGTTTAAGATGCGACCAAAAGCCTTCTATCGTATTTGTATGAATAACACCATTAACATACTTTCCCCCACTATGATTGATAGAACCATGCCTAAAACCTTTCTCGCAAATCTTTGTATAATGTCTGGCTTCATCAGTCATCAATACCGATCCGCGCTCAACATTATCTACAACAAACTTAACAGCATCCTCACCAACAAAACGAACCTTTAAAGCCTTTACATTGCCGCCACGTTCAACAGCACCTACAACAACGGATTTTTTAGAGCCTTTTAATTTCTTAATCTTATGCTTATTACTATCTTTACCACCAAAATACGATTCATCAGCCTCAACAACGCCTTTTAAAATACTACCATTATCTAACGCAAATCTTATCCGATGCAACATAAACCAAGCACTCTTTTGCGTTACTCCCAAATCTTTTGCCAACTGAATACTACTAATACCCTTCTTATGACTTCCCTCGATATAGATAGCCAACAACCATTTACGCAATGGCAATGCTGAACCCTCAAAGATTGTCCCTATCTTAACAGTAAATTGTTTCAAACATTCAGAGCATTTATACAAACGACCATCATCATAAATATAAACCCTCTTCCTACTCTCACAATGAGGGCAAATAATACCATTCTCCCAACGTAAACACTCAAAGTATTTCCTCGCACTCACCTCATCAGGATACTTTTCCATTAACTGTAATAAACTGCTATTTTTCTTTTTAGTTTCCATAATATATATATCTTAACTCAATACCAAAAAATCTTGGTGCGGCAAAGATATAATCGCCGGTATTTTAGTTAAAGTTTGGGGGTTGGGGTGGTCGGGATTGTAAATTCTGACGGGGGGAAGATTTCAACCTTACAGGAAATCGCGAAGGGGCGATTGCCTGTCAGGATGAAATCGTGAAGGGGAAGATTGCTTGTCAGGATGAAATCGTGAAGGGGAAGATTGCTTGTCAGGATGAAATCGTGAAGGGGAAGATTGACGATACCACCCGAAAGGTGACCTGTCCATTACTATAAACATGAAATCCCTTCGGGATTCTTAAAATAATGAGGTTTCGTACAGCTATGGTTTTTCTCCCGAAAGGTTTTGATAATTGAAAATCCTATAGTTTAAAACCTGTCGGGACTTTCAGAAACCCGATAGGAGCGTGGATAGTTGAGTGATTGTATGATTTATTTTATCATCATCGTTTTGTGATTGCGACTTTTTAGGAGCAACAACAGGACGATGATGAGGTTTAAAGTTTAAGGTCTAAAGTTTAAGGTGGTTGTGGTTGTCCAAAACCTTAAACTTTAGACCGGTTTTTTTGTTAGCTTATGGGTTCTTCTTTCCGGAAGCTTTGATCCCAGGAGCATCCACAATGGTTCTTCCATTTGGCTTGGAATTCTTCGCGTTCTTCGGGGGTCATGGAAGCCATTTTTTGTTCCATTTTGTACTTCCACATTCCGCCTTTTAATCGGTGTCCGCCCCATCGGTGTCCGAAGCCTCCGAAGAGTATTCGGGATAAAATCAGTAAGCCTATTGCTTGGCAAAAGTTGATGGTGTTGAGGTGGAAGATTTCAGGAATGAGGGCATTCCATAGCCATGTGATTCCGTAGCCGAAAACGATGGCGGCTGCTGCTGCAAACAGTACGAATTTGACTGCTTTGATTACGATCCATTTTTTCATTTTAATAGTATTTAATTAATTTATTATTTCGTTGTATAAATCTCTCAAGCGTTCTCTCAAATACGCCGTGGCATAGCGTTTTCGAGAGAGTAAGGTGTTGACCGATTCGCCTGTGAGGGCTGCTATTTCTTTGAAACTTTTGTCTTCTATTTCGTACATTATAAATACTTCGCGTTGCTCCTTCGGCAGGTCGTTCAAAGCATCTTCGATAGCCTCCATAATGACTGAGCGTGTGTAGTTGTCTTCCTCCAAAATATAGGGCATCAAGAAGAGTTCTTCGGTATCGAGTTCGTCGCCTTCGTCGTTACTGAAGGAGGTATTGGCGGCGATGGTTTCGAGGGATTCGGTTTTCTTTTTCCGGTATAGATCGGTAATCTTATTCGACGCTACCTTGAAGAGCCATGCGGCGACTTTTTCGATAGGTTCGAGGACATTGAAATTCTCGGATAATTGATAAAATGTTTCTTGGAGAATATCTTCGGCGTCTTCTGTGCTTGCCACTTTATTCTTAATAAAATTCGATAGCCGCTTGCGTTCTTGCAGATAAATTTCTTTTATAGAAGCATCTTTTTCGGCTTTCATTATATCGTTTATGGTCATCAAATTATTCATCTATGGGTTTAGACGAATGGGCTGCAAAATTATTTTAAATTAATGAAATGAGAACTGTTTGGAATCTTTGAAGCCGTATCTTTCTTAGAAAATAAGGGGTGGAAATACTAAATTCCCTCAAAAGTCCGTATTTTTGCAGTCTTATACAGAATATGATTATGCCTCGGAATAGAAATATAGTTGTACTACTTGCCCTTCTGGCGGCATTTTTATTGGATGCCGGCAACCTTGTTGCCCAACGGAATTCTTATAAGATTTATAAGAAAGATACCATCAACCGGATTGATGGAAAGGGGCTTAAACAGGGCATTTGGAAGAAGATTTATGATAACGGAGCGGTTCTTTCGGCAGGGAATTTCAAGGATAATCATCAACAAGGATTGTTTAAATATTACTACGATAATGGTAAACTGAAGGGCACCGCAGAGTTTTATAACGACGGCATCAATTGTTCGTTTATTGGCTATCACGAGAATGGAAAAGTGGAGGCAAAGGGCTGGTATCTCAATGAAAAAAAGGATAGTTCGTGGCTTTATTATACCGATGATACCGTTTTAGTTTCCTTGGAACGGTATAAGAATGGAGTCCCGATAGGAGCTTGGCGAACATTTTATAAGAATGGAAAAATGGTACAATTAGTAACCTATATTGATGGGAAAAAAACAGGACCGATGCGGCAATATTACGAGGACGGGCATTTAAAATTTGAATGCTCTCTGAAAGATGGCGTAATAGAAGGACCTACCAAACAAAATTGGTATGATGGGTCTATTCGTTTCGAGGGATTTTATATTCATGGGTTGAAGGATGGAAAATGGACTACTTATGATGAATACGGGAAGATATTAAAAGTGGAATTTTATAAATCAGGGGACTTATTAGAAGATAAAACAAAATCCCCCACTGATAGTTTGAAAAAGAAGAATTAATAAACAAAAGCGATGAGTAAAAAAGGAAGAATATTAGTAGCAATGAGTGGAGGGATTGATAGTTCCGTTGCCGCAATTATGCTTCACGAAGAAGGCTATGACGTAATAGGAATCACGATGAAGACCTGGGATTATGCAAGTGCCGGAGGATCGAAAAAAGAGACTGGATGTTGTAGTTTGGATTCTATAAACGATGTCCGAGCAATAGCTGTGGAGAAAGGATTTCCGCATTATATTTTAGACATCCGCAGTGAGTTTGGTGATTTTGTTATTGATAACTTTGTAGATGAATACCTTGCAGGACGAACACCGAATCCTTGTGTATTATGTAATACTCACATCAAATGGGAAGCTTTGCTAAAACGAGCTGACATGCTGGATTGTGAATACATTGCCACCGGACATTATGCACAGATTCGTGAGGAAAATAGTCGTTATGTTATCTCAAAAGGTTTGGATGAAAACAAAGATCAAAGCTACGTTCTGTGGGGATTGAAACAAGAATGTTTAAAACGAACCAAGTTTCCATTAGGTAATTATCGCAAGCCTGCTATAAAAGAAATGGCTGTAGAGATGGGTTTCGAGGAATTAGCAAAAAAGAGTGAGAGTTACGAGATATGTTTTGTTCCTGATAATGATTACCGCTCCTTTCTCAAGCATCGGGTTGCTAATCTCGAAGAACGTGTGGATGGAGGCAACTTTGTTACCGTTGATGGAAAGATATTGGGGCAGCATAAAGGTTATCCATTCTATACTATCGGGCAACGAAAAGGTTTAGAAATAGCCGTAGGAACTCCTCTATATGTTACAGAAATTGTTCCCGAAACAAATACTGTTATCCTCGGAAATGAAGAAGATTTAAAGAAACAACAACTATCGGTTCGCAATTTAAACCTTATTAAATACGATTCTATCTATGGTGGTATGGAGGCATTAACCAAAATTCGCTATAAAACACCTGGTACTGTCAGCACTATTACCCAAACTGACGAAACCCATCTCGATGTTTTATTCCATGAGTCTGTTTCTGCCGTGGCACCAGGGCAAAGTGCCGTATTTTATGATGGTAACGACCTAATAGGTGGAGGATTTATTGAAAAGAAAAAGTAAATGACACGAACCTGTACCATATCTTTATTAATGTGTTTCTTCATTACATATTTCTCTTCGTGTAGTAAAGATACACCGACACAATCGAACAAGGATGTGGCGGGTTATCGCTATTTTCCGATGGATACCGGGCATTGGGTGATCTATTCCGTAGATTCTATTGTTGTAAGTTCCAATTTGCAATACGCCGATACCTTCCATTACCGCTTAAAAGAATACATTCCATCCTCATTCATAGATAATTCAGGCAATCTTACCCAAAGAATAGAGCGATATATCTGGGACGATTCCTTGTATATATGGAACATCGAGAATGTGTGGACTGCCAACCTCCATGCTAACGATGCAGAGAAGGTGGAAGACAATATTCGTTACATTAAACTCTCATTTCCTGTGTCATCAAGTGCGACTTGGAACGGGAATGCCCTCAACAGTTTCTACCCTGAATGGGATTATTCCTATACTTCCATAGACCAACCCGCTACTATCGGGAATCTGTCGTTTGATTCCACGTTGACGGTCTTACAAATAGATAACAGCAATCTTGTTTACAAACATTATGGCGTGGAAAGGTATGCGAAGGGCGTAGGCATGATATATAAGGAGTTTAAAATAGATAGCACGAACTCCGCTAACGGTACTTACTGGGGATTTGACCTGAAAATGACCATCGAGGCATACAACAAATAGCTTTTTATCATGATCAAATCCTTTCTTCTCGTAATCCTCGCCATGCTTTGCGTGATGGTTGCCTTTGCTCAATATCCCTCACGGTATTTTATCCAATTTACAGATAAAAATAGCAACGGATATTCCATTACCAACCCTTCCGCTTTCCTTTCTGCGAGAGCCATTGCGAGGCGTAGCAAACAAAACATCGGGTATGACCTTAACGACCTTCCTGTAACCCAAAATTATGTTGATTCACTCGCCGCCAAGGGCGCAATTATCCTGAATAAAACCAAATGGCTCAATGGCGTAACCATCGAAACCACAGACCCGAGTGTTTTAAACGCAATCCATGCTTTGCCCTTCGTAATCAACACCAATATTCCTGTAGGAAGAGTCGCGAAACCCGCGCACAGCAAGGATAGTATCCCTGCCAACTTCCTCCAAAGAGAAGAAATCTTAAATACTCCCGCGAACAACATTCCACAACGCATGGAATCGCAGCAACGCATCAATTATGGTTACGGTTTTAATCAAATCCACATGATTAATGGCGACTTCCTGCACGCCAATGGCTTCATGGGGGAGGGTATTTTAATAGCCGTGCTCGATGCCGGCTTCTACCATGCCGATACCATGCAGGGCTTCGACAGTCTTCGCAATAACAACCTCATTATCGGCACGAAAAACTTCGTTCAAACCATAAGCAATAATGTTTATACCGATCATTACCACGGTACCATGGTGCTTAGTCTCATGGGCGGCAACGAACCAGGCATGTTAGTCGGGACTGCTCCGCATGCTTCCTATTTTTTAATCATTACAGAGGATGCCGACCACGAAAATATCATAGAAGAATACAATTGGGCATCAGGTGCAGAGTTTGCTGACTCACTTGGGGCGGATATTATCACGACTTCGTTGGGATATACCACGTTCGACCACGCTGATCAAGATCATACATACTTAGATATGGATGGCAAGACCACGCCTTGCGCAAAAGCCGCTAAAATAGCCGCAACCAAGGGCATCTTAGTATGTGCGGCAGCCGGAAATGACGGGAATAATTCGTCGTGGAATCATATCGGAACGCCTGCCGATGCAGATAGTATCATCACGGTCGGGGCAGTGGACAAAGCCAGCGTGTATGCGGCTTTCAGCTCCGTAGGACCTTCGGCTGATGGCAGAATAAAACCCGATGTGGCTACGCAAGGGCAGGGAACTACCGTGATGGATCCGCTGGGATGGGGGAAAAACGGCTTGATTACAAATGGCAATGGCACTTCTTTCGCGACGCCGATTCTGGCTGGCGCAGCGGCATGTTTATGGCAGGCTAATCCATCGAAAACGAACATGGAAATTCGGCAAGCTATCATCGCAAGTGCCAGCCAGTATGGGATGCCGGACGCGAAGCTCGGATATGGAATCCCGAATTTCGCGAACGCAATGTATCTTCTCAATCATTCAGATATTAATGCCGAAAACGAGGACATTACCCTCTTCCCAAATCCGTTTGAAAGGACGATTTTCTTCAAATTTAATGCAACAACAGATCAAAATATAACGATACAATTGATGGATGCTACAGGCAAGGTGTTGCTTCGCGAAACCCGCGCCGTTATTGGCGGGAAGACAGAGATGATCTCCGTACCGGCATTAAATAATAACGTGATGGAAAGCCCTGTTCTACAGAACGGAATCTATATCCTCCAGGTGCAGACCAACACCCACTTATTCACGAAAAAAATCGTCAAGATTTAATTCTTTTTTTCTGTAATCAAATTCCGTATTATCGTGATATTAATCCATTCGGTATTAATAAGATAAACTGCGGTACACTTATATTAAACTGCGGTTCATTAAAATGAAATTTCAGTTCATTTAAGTGTTATTTCGGTTCATTTTAAAGAAAATTCGGTTCATTTATTTTGATATTCAACGATGATTATTAAAAAAAAATGAACCGAATTTTCTTTAAAATGAACCGATTTATTCTTTTAATGAACCGAATAAAGATTTATCTGAACCGATGTTTCATTTTAATGAACCGATGTTTAATTTCTGTTAACCGATACAGTTTGTTTCAGTTTAATAAAAAGTGGGAACAGATTTGGAATTTATTCCTTTGCTTCTATTAACAAAAAGATTCGTAATCGAACCCTCCCCGCTTGTTTTTTTCAGGATTTAATACGGTGATTCGGCTGTATCCTTTCTTGATAATAAACACCTGGTCGGGCAGTAAAATCAAGGGCTTGCCCTTCACCTTGAACCCTTTGTAGAGATGCAAGATACTCTCTTTCGTATTCTTGAATGTACTGTCGAAAACCAAGCCATTTTTCGTGATTTTTTTGCCCCCTCCGAGCAGGCATTTCCGTTTCGCGGAAGCCTTCTTCGTTTCTATGATCGTGAAGCCATATTCTGTGAGCATTTTGGGGTCGTCCGCGTACATCGTTTTCAGGTATCCGTAAATGCCCTGCACATGCTTCCAAACTTTCTTCCATTTTATGCGACATTCCTGCTTTTCTATGACCGCATTGAGCTTCGACAGGCGGGCATTTTCATAGAATACCTCGGCAGCTTCCACGATCACCAACAAGGCATCGAGGTCTATCGAATTTTTTAAGAGGAAGGCGTCAATCGGGCTGGTACCGGGCGTGTACGACTCGTGTTTGATTTTAATATCTTTGAAATATTGTATCCTTTTTTTAATATCAGACTCGTATTTTGTCCTTCCCGATTCGATCGTAGGCACGCCCCACAAAGCGACATCGGGGTACGCCGGAGCATAGAATGTTTTCAGATTCTGGACGATGCGTTTCACCTTTTTCATCACCGGTTTGAAGCGTTTATTGCCCTGTTCCCGCTGCTTCTCGGCATCATCCTTGGAAGCAAGGCTGTTATTATGGTTGATTTCAGCGGCATTTCCCTTGATAAGATCGGCATCGAGATCAATCTCTTGGGCATCGAAATAGCTATTCAACACACTGCTCGAACCGTCGGCATCGTGCTTCGCTTTTATCTTCTTGAAGAGGGTAAATTGAGTGGGGAAATCGTTGTTAATTTTTGTTCTCGCCATGATGAAAAATAGTTCCGTGAAGTACGGATTATTATTGATGAAAAGTAATGAAATAATTGGCGAGGAAATTCCAAAACATCACGATTCCGACAGCAGTCAGTTTCGATAAATAGAAATGTTTCTCCTTCCACCCGTGCATTACCCAAAGCACCGCGAGACTAATCAGCAAGCCCACCACCGATACGCCGATGAAGATGGTATATTCTTCTAATATTTTTTGATTATGGCTCTGAAAAGTCCACACTCTGTTCAGGAAATAGTTCGATGTCGCCGCGATACTGAACGCGACGGCACTTGCGAGGTATTTATGCCAGTGCGCCTTCTCTTTTAAGAGGAAAGTTAAGCCGAAATCAATGATAAAACCAGACACTCCGACCACTCCGAAGCGAAGTATCTTCTGCATTAAATCATCTGGGAGGTCGAAAATCATAGATCGTTCGTATAGTTTATTAAAGATGGGTTATTTGCTCTTTTCTTTGTAATCTTTGTTGAGTCCTTCGAGGAGATTATGGGTAATATCGAGGCTATCATTGGCATATAAGATGCCCCCTCCTTTAGTATATCCGAGGACATAGTTGTAGCTCTTGCCTCCGACATTCTTCTTGAGGTATTCGCGGATCGCGGTGAAGAGTTTATCGTCAATTTCCTGCCCTTTGTCAGACAAATCGGCGGTTAATTTTTGCTTATATTCCATCAAAGATTCCTCTTCGGCTTTCAGGCTCTTCTCTGCCGCCTGAATTTCATTCGGGGTCATCGCCTTAGCCTGCTGTTGGAATGATTTCACCTTGTTTTGGAATGCTTCGCCCTTCGCACTGAAGTCATCTTCAGCGGCTTTGTGTCGAGTTTCGAGTTCTTTCTTTGCAGTCTTGATATATTCGTAATTCTCGAGGAGCGAATCGGAATTTACAAAGACAATTTGGGAAGGTTTTTTTGAATCTAAAGACAGATTCGTCCCCTTCTTTTCGGAGAAATGAAGGAAATACAAGATGCCGACAGCAAGTACGAGGACGGCGTTGAGAATTAAGGAGAGATTTTTCATGAGATACTAAATTAAGTTGTTAAAATTAAGGCGGCAAAAGTAGAAAAATTAAAAGGAGTGGGGAATATGGAGGTTTATAGTAGGATTCTGGAGGTACGTCTAATACTATAGGAGTCGTTTGCGGTTTATCTGGAATTAGTTAGTTTTGCTTTTTGTAAATTTATAAACCGTTTCCCGTAACACGCTCTTATTTTAATACCACAATGCTTAAATTATCTCAAATAACCGATGCCCTCGAACGCTTTGCTCCCCTTTCTTTGCAAGAGAGTTACGACAACAGTGGCTTGATTATCGGGAATAAGGAGATGGATATTACAGGTGCGTTAATTTGCCTCGATAGTACGGAAGAAGTTCTTGAAGAAGCTATCAATACTGGCTGTAACTTGGTCATTGCGCACCATCCTATTGTATTTTCCGGCTTGAAAAAGATCAATGGTACCGGTTATGTTGAACGTGTGGTCATAAAAGCGATAAAGAATGATATTGCCATCTATGCCGCCCACACAAACTTGGATAACATTAAAGAAGGAGTTAATGCAATGATCTGTGATAAACTTGGATTGATTGAAACGAGAGTGCTTAGCCCTATTAAGAATAATCTAAAGAAGCTTGTTACCTATTGCCCTGTTGAGAATGCGGATTATGTACGGCAATCTTTGTTCCTTGCAGGCGCAGGAACGATAGGGAAGTATGATGAATGTAGTTTTAATACCAATGGTTATGGAACATTTAGAGCGGGGAATGGTTCTAATCCTTATATTGGCAATGTCGGAGAACAGCATCGCGAAGAAGAAGTTAAGATTGAAACCATTTTCCCTGTATATCTTCAATCTAAAGTTATTAATGCCTTAAAAGAATCCCATCCTTATGAAGAAGTAGCTTATGATATCTATCCAATTGATACTATTAATCCCAAAACCGGAGCTGGAATGATAGGAAAACTGGCAGAACCGATGGATCAGGTTGCTTTTTTAAATTTATTAAAAGCATCTATGATGACCGGTTGTATTCGGCATACAAAGACTTTAAGGAAAATGATTGAAACCGTTGCTGTATGCGGTGGCGCTGGTAGTTTTTTGCTTAAAGACGCTATAAATCAAGGAGCAGACATATTCATTACAGGTGACTTTAAGTATCATGAATTCTTTGATGCTGATGGACGAATTATTATTGCCGATATTGGGCATTATGAAAGCGAGCAATTCACCAAGGAATTGGTTCATTCTATTTTAATCACAAATTTTCCTACATTTGCAGCCCGAATTTCAAAGTTAAATACGAATCCAATAAATTATAAATAACAAATGGCTACAAAGGCAAACACAAAACCTGCTACAAAAGCAGCAGCAAAAAAACTCGAAGTGAAGAAAACAGAAACTCCTGCAAAAAAAGCAGTAGCTCCTGCAAAAAAAGTGAAGGAAGTTGAGGTTGCAAAACCAAAAACTCCGCCCCCTGCGCATTTATTTCCAAAGCAAAAGGAAGAGAAACACGATTATACCATTTCTGAAAAGTTAAAAGCACTTTATGAACTTCAACAAATTGATTCAAATGTTGATAAAATCAGGATTGTGAGAGGTGAATTACCAATGGAGGTAAAAGATTTGGAAGATGAAATTGTTGGCTTGACAACACGAATTAAGAATTTTACTTCCGAAGTAAAATCGCTGGATGATTCTATAACTGCCAAGAAACAAAGTATTAAAGATTCGAATGCTTTGATTAAGAAATATACAGCTCAATCGGATAATGTAAAGAACAACCGTGAGTATGAATCCTTGACCAAAGAAATAGAATTTCAGAATCTCGAAATCCAACTTTCAGAGAAGAGAATAAGGGAATATTCGGCTGAAATCATTAACAAGAATCTAATCATTGAGGCTGCGCAAACTGGTCTTGATGAGCGTAAATCTGACCTTACGGTGAAGCAGAAGGAATTGGAGGGAATCGTTGCCGAGACCCAAAAAGAGGAAGATCATTTAATGAAAAGATCTGCTGAAGCTGCGAAAATTATTGAAGGTCGTTTGATAGCGGCATACAATAAAATCCGAAGTAATGCTCGCAACGGGTTGGCGGTGGTTACTGTTCAGAGAGATTCTTGCGGAGGCTGTTTTAATAAAGTTCCTGCACAACAGCAATTGGAGATTCGCCAAAGGAAAAAAGTTATTGTCTGCGAACATTGCGGACGTATTTTGGTGGATCCGGATATTATTGACTAACATGAATTAAATTCTATGAAAGGGATTTCGGACTTCGGTGTTCGGAATCCCTTTTTTATTGGAATAAAGATGTTTAAAATACTCCTTATTTTTAGTTTTATCTTTCTTGTTTTTGGTTTCCACGCCTCCGCTTCTTTTGTGGTTGATGAGAACTGTATTGCTGCGTATCATAAGATTGTTTCTTTGAGAATGGAGGAGGGGAAGCGGTTAGTGGAGCGGGAGAAAACCATCAATCCTTCGAATGACTTTCCTTATTTATTAGATAACTATATTGACTTCATTACGCTCTTTATTTCGGAGGATAAAAAGGAGTTCAATCTGCGCAAAAATAACATGGATATTCGGTTGGAGAGGTTGAAGAAGGGTGATATCAACTCTCCGTTTTATCTTTATGCCCAAGCCGAAATCTATTTGGAATGGGCTATTGTGCGGATTAAGTTTAAGGAGTATTTTACTGCCGCGGTGGAAATACAAAAAGCATTCAAATTATTAACGGAGAACAAGAAGAAATACCCGCAGTTTATGCCTGACAACAAGGGTTTGGGCTTGCTCCATGCTCTCTCGGGGGCTATCCCGGAGAATTATAAATGGATTGCAAAATTGGTGGGCGTGAAGGGAACTATCCAGCAGGGTGTGGGGGAATTGAAGGAACTTTTGGAGGGGTTGAATACCGTGAATTCATCGGAGTATAAGTTCTTGCACGATGAAGTATTTTTTATCCTCGTGATGGTGGAATGGAATCTCCAGAAGGATGAAGGGGAGGCGGCGAGGCTTATCTTGCAGCCAAAATTCGATGCCGAGGACAACCCTTTCTTGATCTTGGCGAAAGCGAAGATTGCCGCTAAGATGGGTAACAATGATGAAGCTATAAAAGTGTTGAGCAGCCGCCCGAAGAGTGTTGAGTTTTATCCGTTTCATTATCTGTCGTTCATGCTCGGGACGGCGAAGTTGAACCGTTTGGATAACGATGCAGCGAATTATTTCCAGGATTACATTCACCAGTTTAAGGGGATGAATTATATCAAGACCGCTTGGCAAAAAATGGCTTGGATTGCGCTGCTGAACAATGATTCGGCGAAGTATAAGATGTTGATTAAACATTGCATCGAGGAGGGCGATGATGCTGTGGATGAGGATAAGGATGCGATGAAGGAAGCGAAGACGAACGACCTCCCGAATATCAAATTATTAAAGGCGAGGCTGCTTTGCGACGGTGGTTATTATCAACAAAGCATGGAAGAAATTGGCGGGATGAAGCCCCTGGACTTCCCGAAGTTGAAGGATCAATTAGAGGTTACGTACCGGATGGCGCGGATTTATCACCTTACGAAAGAATACCCGAAGGCTTTGGAATATTACGAAATCACGATGCAGAATGGCGTACATGTTTCCTATTATTTCGCGGCGAATGCTGCCTTGCAGATGGCTTTGATTTATGAAAAGATGAACGATAAACCGAATGCCATTACCTATTATAAAACCTGCCTAAAGATGCGGAAGCATGACTACCAAAACAGCATTGACCAGAAGGCGGAAGCAGGGTTGAACAGGCTGCAATAAAAAGCCCCCCCCCCGATGTAGTATCGGAGGGCTTTCATTTTTGTATTGAGAACTTATTTCAGGTAGATAGGAATCGGTGCTGAAAGAGGTCCTGCTCCAATTCTGTTGAAACCATAAGCTTGAAGAAATAAATCGGTACGACGAGGAATTCCTGTCATATCCGTTTTGCGATGTGTATCACCTTTGAGGACTTTC
>CAIMUP010000016.1 GCA_903844645.1 uncultured Bacteroidota bacterium | reverse complement strand
TTTTTATTCTTCTATTTGTTTTGCCCACCATCCTATTAAAAAACCCGCAAGAACCTGAATTTGTTTTTAAACCCCAATCTGAAATGGGTGGAGACGCCTGATTCTTTGCGCTTCTGCCGTCCCGATTTCTCGAAATCCCGTTGGCACGAGGTGCAGCCTTGCAGTCCCAAATCGTTGAGCTTTAACTCCAATGATAATGTGTTGAGTTTAAAAATAGTGAAACAGATTCTATGCGGGTATGCATTACCATCTGGTTTCCCAAATGGCAGATGATGATTTATCCTCATCATCCGAATATTTTATTTATTTTAAAGAACGATTCCCGGATCTTAACCGGTACTTATTTGTTTTCCAGAATGCCGTCAATCAATTCGTCCAAAGAATCTATTCTTTGATCTAAATTATCTTCACCATAAACCATCGAACCGACACCCATTTTTATTCCCTCTGCTACAGCTTGCAAGGCACACATCGCCAAATAATCTTGTTTATCCTTCGCCCCGTAACTCATCTCAAATTCTGTAATTCTCTCATTGATTATTTCTACTGCCTTCAATATTCTTGGTTTCTCCTCTACAGTAACTTTGAGAGGATACACTCGATTTGCAATGGTTACATTTATGGACACTTCATTCATTCTGGAATTCCTTTCACTATTTTCCCTTACGGGTCTCAAATTCTAATCTTCAAATTTATTTATGCTTTTATCTATTTCTACGATGATTTCATCAATGGTCTTTTTCAATTTCTTTCTATCTGAAAAATCAACTTCAAATATATTTAATGAACCAATTTTATTAACTAATGGGCGACCTGGTGTTTTCATTTTCTTATACGCAAGATTTGCCAAGCCTTCCTTTTCGCCATCCTTGATTTCCTTTAATTCTTTCTTTAACTTGGTGTTTTCATCGGTAAGCAATTTATGTGAATCTACCAACTTCTTCACTTTTGCCTCCAGAGCTTCCAATTTATTTTCTGTTTCTGACATAATCTTTTTCTTTCTTTTTTTTAATTGCTATTACAGCTTAAAGAAAAAGTAACAAACCGCTGCCCATTCCTTTTTTACACCGCTTGCATAACCAATTGTGCTGTGGCTGGAGTTTTCCACTGTTCCATCTGATTTTACATAGCCAATGGTGCTATGACTGGAATTTTCGACTGTCCCATCGGACTTGACATAGCCAATCGTGGAATGGCTCGAGTTCTCGATAGTTCCATCTGATTTGATATAACCGATGGTCGAGTGGCTTGAATTTTCGACAGTACCATCGGATTTAATATATCCAACGGTCGAGTGGCTTGAATTTTCAATCGTACCATCCGATTTAATGTATCCCGCAGTGCTATGACTGCTACTTTCCATAGTTTGTGCGATGCCAGTACAAACCATCATAATTGCAATTATTGTTATTGGTATTTTCTTCATCGTATTTATTTTTTTAGAGCGGCAAATATACATAATAATTAATTACAATTTCATGCAACATAAATTTATCCCTTAAAATCTCCCTCTAAAATCGTTCCTTTGCACCTTCAAATTAATTCATAAAACATGAAAATAGGTATCGTTTGTTACCCCACTTTTGGAGGGTCGGGGGTGGTGGCTACAGAGCTTGGGAAAGCCCTTGCAGAGCGTGGTCATCAGGTTCATTTCATTTCGTATCATCAACCGGTGCGGTTAGATTTTTTCTCGGAGAATGTATCGTACCACGAGGTTGCAGTTTCTAATTATCCTCTCTTTGAATATTCTCCGTATGAAACTGCGCTGACGAGCAAATTGGTGGACGTTATTAAGTTCGAGCAGCTCGATATTCTCCATGTTCATTATGCTATTCCTCATGCCTCGGTCGCATATATGGCGAAGCAAATTCTGGCTGATTTAGGCATTCATATTCCCTTTGTTACGACGTTGCATGGTACAGATATTACCTTGGTGGGGCGCGATTCGGGCTTCCTGCCGGTCGTTACTTTTGCCATCAATCATTCGGATGCGGTTACTGCCGTTTCCGAAAGTTTGCGACAAGATACGTTTGCTCATTTCAAGATTAATAAAGAGATCGAAGTGATCCCGAATTTTATTGACCTCGAACGGTTTTCCAAGAGCCGGAAAGAGCACTTCCGCAAGGCGATTGCCCCGAATGGCGAGAAATTAATTGTGCATGCCAGCAACTTCCGAAAGGTGAAGCGGGTGGGCGATGTGGTGAAGGTTTTTCATCGAATTAATAAAAAGATTCCTTCCAAATTATTGCTCATTGGCGATGGACCCGAACGGCATGCCGTCGAACGCGATTGCCGCGATTGCGATGATTGTATGGACATCCGATTTCTGGGCAAACAGGAGGCTGTGGAAGAGATTCTCTCCGTTTCTGATTTGTTTTTATTGACCTCCGAAACCGAAAGTTTTGGGCTTGCCGCTTTGGAGGCGATGGCGTGCCAGGTTCCGGTTATTTCGACGAATACAGGGGGCAGTCCTGAACTTAATATTCATGGCGTTACTGGCTTTTTAAGCAATGTCGGGGATGTGGACGATATGGCAAAAAATGCCATTTATATCCTCGAAGACGAAACCCGATTGCTTCAATTCAAAGCCAATGCCTTGGAACGGGCGAAAGAATTTGACATTAATAAAATCACCCCTCTTTATGAAAATCTTTATGAACGGGTCGTTGCGGCGAATAAAATCTTGTTTGGAGTTTAGCTTCATCGGAACTCCAATAATAGCCTTAAAAGGCAGTGTCTCGAACCGATTTTAGAAAAAAGGTATTTATTCATACCTCTGTATTTTGACGTACTACAATCTTTCATTTTCTTATCTGATAACATACAAAGTGCTTATTAATACCTTATTAAATGGTATTAACCCATTCTGCAATCTTACTTTTAGGAAACTGGGGATTTATAATCCCCAGTGAAGGATTGAAAATCCCCAGTGATGGATTGGAAATCCCCAGTTGTGGCGTAACAATCCCCAATTGTCGCGTAGTCAGCCCCAATTGTCGCGTGGTCAGCCCCAATTGTCGCGTGGTCACCCCCAATTGTCGTGTGGTCAGCCCCAATTGTCGCGTGTTCAGCCCCAATTGTCGCGTGGTCAGCCCCAATTGTCGCGTGGCAAGCCCCAGTTGTCGCGTAGCAAGCCCTAGTTGGGAATTCCGATGCCTTATTTTAGGAACTGAATGATCCTGTTCGATCAGGAATGTTTTTGGAAGAGGTATAATTAATGATGGGTGCGTTTTGCAGTCTGCCTTAGTTTTATTTAATTTGCACCCACCTTTGATAAATAAAATATATGGCAGCAGAAAAACCGGTAACACGCACGCGATCGAAATCGAAAAGAAGAAAACAAGCCATCGTTAGCTTGATAAAAATGGTGGTCATCATTCTGCTTGTGGTACTTTTTATCTGGAGTATGTTTTCGATGATTATAGAATCGAACATGTTGAAAGATCGCCGCAATACGGGGCAATCTTTCATTCAAATTACAAATCAGAAAGCATAGCTGAACCCTCCTAACAGATTGAATCGTTGCGAAGGATAAAGATACCAAAGTTGGTATTGGGAATTGGTGATATTGTTTAAGTTCAAGAAGAAGGAAAGCGACTTGGTGTAGTGATAGGCGATGCCGAGGTTGATGTCGGCAATCGTCTTTAAATTTACAGAAGGACGTATCGTATTAAAGAACCAAGAATCGTAGTTTGCCTTCCTATCAGATAGGACAAATACATCACCTTTGACAGTGAACTTTTCGGAGTTGTAGATGATGCTCAAATTCGATGTGAAGGTGGGTTTATACCAAGCGAATGTGATGTTGTGATTGTTGTAATGATTATAATCGCCACTTAAAATAATTCGGAGAGATTCGGATTGCTGGTAGCTCAATTCGAGATGGGCATTAACGATTTGAACGGAATCGGTAGCGACTACGAATTTGTTTTCAGGAAGGGTATCAAATTGCTCGATGGTATAGAAAGGCATGTTCACAACTTCCTTATATCCGCCGCGGAGATTGAAGGAGATAGCATTGGACAGGCTTCCTTTAATTCCGGCGGTAATATCCTTCTTGTTGTTGCTGTTTGGAAGTCCTATGTATTGAGGTTTTATAAATGGGTTTTCGTTTGAGGTAGTTTTTAATGTATGCTTCTCCATTCCACCAGTGAATGTTGCATAAGCTACTAAAGAATTGTCGGCGAAGGCATAGCTGAAATCTATTTTAGGATAGAGATGCGCAAAGGTTTTCTTATCAATTTCAAACATAGCATTAAAACCTAAGCCCATGTTCAGGTCTCCCTGTTTGAAGGTGTATTGGGGAGCTATGCCTGCTATCATATTAGAATAAGAAGCTCCCTGTTTAAATTTAATGCTGTTATTATCTGCAAGGACATTTGTAGTCAACCATTGATCTTTTCCCAAAGAAGATTTCAACAATCCATCCAATGAAATACCAGTCTCTTGATTGCTATAAGCATCAGCTAAGTTATAGAATTTAAGATTAATATCATGAGCAAAATGTGTCTTATCAAGGTAGTTACTTTGGAAGCCAACTTGTGCATTGAAGGTATTGAAATGTTGCTTCCCGTTGCTGCTATTCTTTGAAGTATCAGAGAGAGAATATCCATAATAATTCACTCCATTGTTCTTGAAATTCAAGTCCCCTGATACGGTTTCATTCTCCAAATATCGCTTACCATAAACATCAATTAAGTTATCACTAAACTGACTATTGGGATAATCCGCGATCTTCCCTGATGATGATAAATGTTTCAAATGCGCACCGATGGAATAATCTTTATTGCGATTATTATTTAGGAATAATTCTCCATAAGCATTATCATAATTGCCATATCCCAGCTTAACTAAATTTCCTTTCAGTGGCTCTGGCTTTTCATCCTTCATCTTAGCAGCATTGATTGGCAAAACATCATACCACGTGGGGAAAGCCTTTGGTTTCACAGAATAATCCATCTTAGGAATATCCAATTTTGCCTGCTCGATTTGCGGACTGTTACTAATCTTATAACCTTCCGATAAAGTAGGTTGATAAGGACGCGATAACTCCACTTCTTCATCTTTAACATCTTTCTTTTCTTGCTTGCCTTTCGCCTTTTTGGGAGCGGCATTGGCAGCAGCATTTGATGCAGAATCAGTAACGGTTTTGTTACTTAATGTATCAGCCTTTTGCTTCACCACATTAGCTCCTTTTGGTTTAACAGTTGGTTTATTTTTCTTCGTTTGAGCATCGGAAACATTCATCCCAATCACCAACAAAACCATCGCCATTACATACTTTATATTTTTCATTGTATATATCGTTCTATTTTCTATTGATTTATCGCCTATAAGGGTCGTGATACCATTTTTAGGTATCGCGATGCCATTTTTAGGTATCGCGATACCTTTTTTTGGTATCGCGATACCTGTTTTTGGTATCGTGATACCATTTTGAGGTATCGCGATACCATTTATTGGCATCGGCATACCATTTTCAGGTATCGTGATACTTGTTTTTGGTATCGTGATACCATTTTTAGGTATCGCGATACCATTTAATGGCATCGGCATACCATTTTTTGATATGCTACTTCTCATCATCATCTTTCGGAGTTTCGTTTTTCTTTTCCTTCGGTCGCTCTTCGATTTCCTTCTTCTTCAAATCATCCAATTTTTGTTGCGCAATGGCTTTCAAATCGGCACCTTCATAATTCTCAATG
Source organism: uncultured Bacteroidota bacterium (assembly GCA_903844645.1). GTDB lineage: Bacteria > Bacteroidota > Bacteroidia > AKYH767-A > JABDAW01 > JABDAW01. Next base: position 15,475 of record CAIMUP010000016.1, on the reverse strand, counting down.
ATGCTTTGCCATGTATGTTTCGCCTGGAAAGCATCATCCAATGCAAGATAATCATCGCCTAATAAAATAAAGCCTTTCGCAATCCAATAATCATAAGAAGGAACCATCTTTATCAACTCAAACAATACATCCGAAGACTTCTTAAAATCTTTCTTTTGATAATGAATTTGAGCAATGTTATAACGAGCCTCTGCACTCATTTCACTTTCTGTAATGATGATAACAGCATTGAATTCTTTGATAGCAGATGTCAATGAATCCATACTCATATAAGCCTTTCCGCATACCAAATGCGCCTCACTAATTAACTCATTTGACGACTTCTCATTAGCAATAACTTTCTGCGCACTTTCAATCGCTTTTTGATTATTACCACTTTGATAAAAGCATCTCATCTGCCCTGTTTGCGCCTCGATCTTGTTCTGTTTGGTATCCGCAAAGTCTTCTAATTTAATATACTTTATCAAAGCAGAATCACATTTCTTTTGATCATAATAAATCCTTGAAGATTTCAATAAAGAAGTCTCCGAAAAGCTATTCTTTGGCTGCGAACTCACATAATTATATCCCATTAAAGCATCAGCATATCGCTTGGCGGTATAGTCACATTCGGCTTTGTAATAACTTGCATTAATAACATAATATCCTTGTGGAAAATCATTAATGTAATTCGCAAAATCTCCTACAGCACCATCGCAATCTCCCTTCATATAGCGGAGTTCAGCACTTTGATATAACAAACTATCCTGCGTCGAGCGGGAGATATTTGCGAAAGGAAGTTTCTCGGCATAAGTAAGATATTCTTTGATATTACTTTGATCCATATAGATAGATTTAATACCCGACAAAGCCTCACGAGCCTCCGAAGTAGAAGGGTAATCGGCAATCACTTGTTTGTAACTCATCAAAGCTTTATCATTATCCTTATTGTTGTAATAAATCAGACCAATTCCAAGCAAAGCTTGCTTCACATAATTACTGTTTGGATAATCCGCAACAATGGTTTTATACATTTTCAAAGCCTCTTCGCTTTCGCCTGCCACGAGATGAGAATTAGCTATCTGGAACATCGCATCATCATAGTAAGGAGAGGTTTTATAATCATTCAAAAGTCGTTGCAATGCCTCGCGTTTCGCAGGAAGTTTTCCTTGAATTCCAAGAATCATTCCCTTCTGATACAAAGCATAATCCGATGCCTTCGATTTGTTATTAATTCCCTTATCATAAAACTCCAACGCACCCACATAATCCTTGTTAAAGAAATAACAATCAGCTATTCTCAAGCAAGCATCATTATAACGCGATTCGTCAGTATCTGCTTTATCTTTAACATACTTACGAAACCATTTTTGTGCATTGGGATAATCCTTTTTATTATAATAACAGTAGCCCAAATTATAGTTTGCCAGATTATAAATATCTAATGAAACAGCTTCAGGCATGAAAACAAATTCTGCATATCCAATGATGGCATCATCGTAGTTCTTTTGCTTGAAATAGATCTCCGATTTCCAATAAATAGCCTTGGCTTCGAGCTTTGTATCAACAGAATTCTTGATTGATAAATCAAGATACGAAATAGCATCTTTTATCTTGCCATCATTCATGTTGATAATGCCTAAGTTGTATGCACATTTCTGATAAGCAGTCTTAATCTTTTTGTTTTTATTCTTAACCTTTTCGATAGCTTGAATGGCAGCTTTGTAATCGTTAGTGGTAAGATAAATATTGATAAGATACTCGTGACATTCATCTGCCCGCTGCGTGTTTGGATACATGGCAATGTATTTTTCAAATGCTTCTATTGCCAAAGGTTGATAAGAAATTTCATAAGTGAGCTTAGCATAATTAAACAAGGCATCCTCTTGCATTTCTTTATCAAAACTTAAGTTCGCAGCATACTTGAAAGCAGTCAAAGCATTTTGCTTTTTGCCCAATTTTATAAAACAATCGCCCATCAAATACAAAGAACTTTGTGCCATAGAGTCTTTACTATCCGTAAGCTGTTCCAGGTACTTCACTGCCTTTGAATAGTTCTCACATTTGTAAAAAGCGTATCCTAATTGATACACATCTTGTGGAGGCGACTTCACGCCACGATTATAATAATCTTCTAAATATTGAACGGCATCTTTGTACTGCTGGCGTTGATAATAGGCTTCTCCGAGAATACGTTTGACTTCATAAACATCTTGCGAAGACAAGGTAGGAAGTATCGTCAGTGTGTAGGGAATCAGTGCATCATAATTCCCTTGCAGGTAGTAGATCTGGACAATATATTGCGGAACAATCTTCGCGTATTGCGGATCCGATTTTATCTTCATAAAACTCTTCAACGCATTGTCGTAATGCTTGTTTATGTATGCAATATGAGCATAGTAATAGTTCGCGTCGGAGGCATATTTTGTTTCTACACCCACAATCTGTTGGAAGGCTTTGGAGGCACTGTCCAAGCGATTTAGCTTGAAACAACTATACCCCAATTTGAAATAATATTCAGCCACATCATCAGATGAGAGATAGGATAGATTCGTTTTATCGAGCCATTCTATCGCCTTCTTGTAGCTTCGTTGTTGATAGAAGAGCTTTGCCAAAGCCCACACGGCAGCCTTGGCGCGGTTACTTTCGGGATGCTTTTCGATGAATGAAATCAATAAATAATCAGCATCGCGGTGCGTAAGATTTGCGGAACACATCGCATCATAAAATTCCGAATTCACAACTACCTCCTGGGTGGCACTTCCTTGATTAATAATCTTCTGAAACTGTTCTTGCGCCGCACCATATTTACCTTGGTCGTACAGCTCCAAACCCGCTTTGTAGGCGGCATCAGCATCCAGATAGATCATCGTTTGCTGGGCTTTTATCCCTGATGAAAGAGATAAAATAAACAGCAACGAAAGCAGCGTTGTCCTTATCATTTGTTTATACATTTTAATACAATTTTCAAGCGGTAAAATTACCAGTAATATCCAGACCGAATACCCTGCCTGTGCATAATTTATCAACAACGTATTGTTAGTAGTAAATTATTGCATCGGGATTAACATTTTCTTATCCCGAATAAAAAATTCCATACCAAAATTCGACAGGATACCTCCGACCAACTTATTCGACAATAAGTTAGTCGGAGGCGAAATACTTCCTGAAAATTCTTCCAGCAACAGGGTTACAATCCCCGCTGTTTGCGCCATTGATCAGCCATTAGGGTCGAGATGGCGATAAATTTTGTTCTTCTTAGAAGCGGCACTTGCAATCGCGATGCAAAACACGATGGCATAGCTAATGATTAAATAAATGATTACTTGGTTTTCCATGTTACTTTTGATTAAGGGGTTATTATTTTTTGGATTTTGGGTTCGATTAATTCTTGTTTGATTCAATGACATCCTCCCGAAACGATGAACAGAAATTCATGCACCGGTGAGGCTCTGAAACTTTTATTAAGGTCCGTCTTGTAAAATCATACGATGATTCCTTGCGTTGGTTTTTCCTTTCGGATGGGTTTGATTACTAATGACTGCAAAATTACATCCGTTTTATCCATCCAAAACATGCCGTTGCCGATATTTTTTAACAAATGCCTGTTAATGAATTTTGAAACCGAACATCCATTCCGAGACACCCTTATTAATGGAGCTCTTATTCCCCGAAAAATTCCCGAATCTATCCTCCAGCAACACCATTCCCGATGCCAGATATGCCGATGTTAAACTATGTAACGCCATAACCGATGCCAGATATGCCGATGTTAAACTATGTAACGCCATAACTGGTGCCGGATATGCCGATGTTAAACTATGCAACGCCATAACTGGTGCCAGATATGCCGATGTTAAACTATGCAACGCCATAACTGGTGCCAGTTATGGTGTTGTTAAACTATGCAACGCCATCCCCGGCACTGGGAATGGTGTTGATGACCTACTAATCAGCGTGTTTTCCGTGTAAATAGCATTTTCGAGGTTTGGGGTATTTAATAACTAATGACCGCCCTTCCCTCCTACCCTTCCCCGCGATATTCAGGAACTAATGCCGGAAATAGTTGGGAATATCAGGTTCGGAATAGGCGAAAATCGCGGGGGTATTTAATGCCATTATCAAATCCTGAATACCGCGAAAAGGGATTCCGAAATACGGGCTTGCAATATTCCCGTGAATACTTAATTTTGTCGCCTCATAAAATTAATAAATTTATACAAAGATGATGAAAAAGATTATACACTTAGTAGTAATGATTCTTGCTTTCGGGCAAATGGTAAACGCAACAGGATGGATTCAACGGGCAGACCTCCCGGCACCTCCTCGATGTATGGGAGTAGGCTTCGGAATAGGAGGCAAGGGGTATGTCGGCACAGGTTGGGACACTTCGGCAGCACCGAATTATCGGTTGCAGAGCGATTTTTGGGAGTATGATACCTTGACCAATGCGTGGACACAGAAAGTTGATTTCGCAGGAACGCCGCGGTATGGTGCAGTAGGATTTGCCATCGGAACGAAGGGATATATCGGTACAGGATATGACTTCGGGACGTATAATACCGACTTTTGGGAGTACGATCCGGCAGGCAATGCCTGGATTTCACGAGCGGCATTTCCAGGAACAGGACGCTACCAGGCAGTAGGCTTCGGGATGAGTAATAAAGGGTACATCGGCACAGGAGGCGATATCTCCGATGTATTCAGCGATTTCTGGGAATACAATCAAACGACCGATACTTGGTTGCAACTTGCCGATGTTGGCGGTGGCGGAAGAGCCTTGGCATCCGGCATCAGCATTAATGGCAAAGGATATGTCGGTCTTGGAGTAACCGCCACGGGTGATGCGATAGATTTTTGGGAATATACCCCAAGCACCAATACTTGGCTGCAACGGGCAGATTTCGGTGGCATCGCCAGAGACGGAGCTGCGGCATTTAATATAGGAGGCTTTGGCTACATCGGCACCGGCAGCAGCAGTGCTTTTGGTAATGTACTACACGATTTCTGGCGGTTTGACCCTACCTCGAATACTTGGGCAACAGAAGTTGATTTCCCGGGACAAGATCGCGATGGAGCAGTAGGCTTCAGCATCGGACCAAGCGGGTATATCGGAACGGGATCACCAGGGAATAATCCCCACTTCGCTTTTCCGAATGTTTATAAATTCACTCCCACTTGTACCAATCCAATCATCACTGGAGCATCAGCCAACATCGCCACCATTTGCAGTAATGCCAGTGCTAATTTAAGTGCCACCGGTATCCTTAACAGTGCTTTGAATTGGTACTGGTACACGGGCAGTTGTGGCGGGAATTTGGTAAGTACCGGAACTACCGTTACTGTTAATCCTACCACCTCCACCTGGTATTATGTAAGAGGAGAAGGAGGCTGCGCAATAGCTACCAATTGCGATTCGGTATTGATTAATGTCAACAACGCACCAACACCTGTTGTATCACATAATGGTCCTACAGATTTCTGCCTGGGAGGTTCAGTCATCTTGAATGCCGGAATCTTCACCGCTTATAATTGGAGTACTACCTCCACCACTGCAACGACCACGGCATCTGCATCAGGAACCTACACCGTAACCGTTACCGATGCTATTGGATGCACTGGTACATCATCACAAATCGTAACGGTATATAATTTACCCACTCCTATTATTACAGGGGGCAGTTCGGTATGTTTCCAAGGTTCTTTAACATTGGATGCAGGGAATTTTGTAAGTTACCATTGGAGTAATTCATCCACCACCGAAACAATTACCTTTAATACCGCCAATACTTATATCGTAACCGTTACCGATAGTCATGGATGTACGTGTACTACCTCGCAAGTAGTTACTTTGAATACCTTGGTAACACCTGTTATTACGGGAGGGAGTTCATTTTGTTCAGGTGGTTCACTCACTATTAGTACCGGTGCTTTTTCTTCTTATAATTGGAGCAATGGAGAAACCACCCAATCTACCACCGTTACTTCGGCGAATACTTATACCGTAACCGTTTCTGATATTAATGGATGTACCGGAACCACATCACAGACTGTTACTATTAATCCAAACCCAACTCCAACTGTTACCGCCAACGGATCTACTACCTTTTGTGCAGGAGGTTCTGTTGTACTAAACGCAGGCATCTACTCGAGTTATAATTGGAGTACGAATGCCACCGCCCAAACAATTACTGCATCCACAATGAATACATTCTCTGTAACCGTTACAGATGGCAACGGATGTACCGGTAGTGCTTCTCAAGCTACAATCGTTAATCAGAATCCAACCCCTGCTATTACGACAAATGGTGCTACCATCTTCTGTCAGGGAGGTTCTGTCACGCTTACAACCGGGGCATTTGCTAATTACAATTGGAGTAATTCATCCACCACCCAAGCGATACTTGCTACTGTTTCCGGTACATTCGTTGTTACCGTTACCGATGCTAACGGATGTACAGGTACTGCCACCCAAGATGTTACTGCGAACCCACTGCCTACTGCTACTATTACCGGAGGAACTTCATTATGCTCTGGAGGCACGTTAGTTCTTGATGGCGGTAGTCATACCTTGTATCATTGGAGTACAGGTTCATTAAATGAAACCATTACCGTAGTTATTACAGGTACTTATACCTTAACCGTTACCGACATCAATGGATGTACCGCTACTACTTCACAAAATGTGGTGGTCGGTACCAGTCCTGTCCCTGTCATTACCGGAGGAACGGTATTTTGCCAAGGGGGTTCATTGACTATTGGCGTTGCATCATTCACTTCTTATAGCTGGAGCAATGCTGCTACCACCCAAACCATTACGGTCAATTCCGCAAGCACCTATACGGTAACCGTTTCCAATGCCAGTGGATGTACTGGCACTGCCTCACAAGTAATCACCATGAGTACCAACCCTACTCCTACCATTACAGGTAATACCACATTCTGTGCAGGTGGTTCTACTACGCTTGACGGAGGTTCGTTCACACAATACAACTGGAGCAACGGTGCCAACACCGAATTAACCAATATCTTCACCGCAAATATCTATTACCTTACCGTTACCAACATCAATGGTTGCACGGGAACAACTTCTGCCATCGTTACTACCATCCCCGGACCGGTACCTGCCATTACTCCTAATGGTCCTACTTCCTTTTGCGGTGGCGGTTCAGTAGCTTTGAATGCAGGTGCATTCGCATCATATCATTGGAGCAATTTTCAAACCACACAATCCGTAGTTGCCACCACTTCTGGGACTTATACCGTAACGGTTTACAATACGGCGGGATGTACCGGAACCACATCAATCGTGGTTACCGTAATTGCGAACCCTACCCCTACTATTTCTCCTGCCGGAAACATCAGTTTATGCGATGGCGAGTCCGTTATGTTACTGTGTAGTAATGGTGTTTTATACACTTGGAGCAATGGTGAAACCACACAAGGCATCACGGTTGCGCAAACCGGAAATTATTCCGTAACCGTCGCCTACGGAGCCAATTGTTCCAGTGCTTCTACTGTTACCCATGTCGTCGTGCATCCAATCCCTGTGGCTACCATTACTTCACATCCATCTGACCCTGTGATATGCAATAGCGATTCCCTTCAACTTACAACCGTCAGTGCTACCTCACCTTTGACTTATTCATGGACTGGCGGTGCAACCACGCAAAGTATATATGTTAATACTGCCGGTAGTTTCGTGGTATTGGTTACGGATACCAACAATTGCCACAGTACAAGCTCCATTACGGTTACCTCCTATTTGAACCCTGTTGCGAGTTTTACTTCGGCTAATTTTATCACCACTACCACCTTCACCAACACCTCTGTAAATGCCACGAGTTACTACTGGTACTTCGGCGACGGAAGCGTATCGAATCAAGCCAATCCTACCCATATCTATGCCCAGACAGGTACTTATACCGTGAAATTAATCGCCACCAATCCATGCGGAACGGATACCATTATCCATACCCTCATCTTAACTGGTATTGATGAAGTAAATCCCGCCATGATAGGCTTCAACAGCTATCCGAATCCGGCAAACGATATGGTTAATATCATCATTAATTCCACGAAAGAAGAGCCTAGTTTAATTCAATTAACCGACGTTACAGGAAGGATAATCCAATCCATCAATCATGAATCGGTAATAGGCGAAAATCAATTCCAAATGAATCTTTCAGGAGTTTCAAAAGGTGTCTATATGATGACCTTAAAGATGGGTAACGCCAACTTAAGCACGAAGCTTTTGGTACAATAAAATTAGTATTTGACAAAAGAAAAGCCCTTTTGAATTCCTCAAAAGGGCTTTTGTATTTATACCAGTGGTGAGCCTCTCCTGAATGGTTTTTCTCCTTCTGCTCTCAATTCGTTTCTTCTTCCTTTTATTGCAGTTCGCCAAAGCGGAGCTATCACAATTCGATGAAAGAAAAAACATAGATACGACCGCTCAACTATCCATGTACCTGACAGGTGTTCCCTCCCGCCAGGTTTAACACTATAGGAATTCCGATTATCAAAAACTTTCGGGAGAAAAACCCAAAAGGAAAGTGGATAGGATTACCTTTAGGGTGATAGGGTCAAAAGCAGATGAAGAACGATGGCTGAACCCTGACCTTGCCAAAGAAGAGATTGCTGCCCCTATAAAACCTTATGATGAAACGCTGATGGCTGCTTATACGGTACAAAAGGATTTCAACAAGATACGGCATGAGGAGGGACAAGTGTTGCCGGTATTTGAATATTCGGAATTGCCGGGGCTTTGATATTGTTTTGATACTTTTGCAGGCTGAATCCAGAATATACTTTTTGAAGATGATAAAAACACTTAATAAAATTCCCATTACTTATACTATAACGCAAGATCAAAACGGCTCAGCAGGAGCATTCTGTTTGTAGAAAATGAAAATCAAAAACCAATAAAGCTCCAAAGGAGCGACCTGTAATATATCCCTATTACCTTTACAATAAAACAATGCCTAATACCAACAATTCCGATACTACCATTCATAATCCTCATCATTTTATTGCTGCGCCCCAAGAGGGGAACGCATCATAAAATGTATGAAAGAAAATAAACACTTCACAAGAATTTTCGTAATTTTACATCCGAATAAAATATATAAACTATGAGTGCGATTAAAAAAATTGTTAGAACCGAAGGCAACGAACTCCATCTTGTGTTGCCAGATGAGTTTAAAGACAAGGAAGTAGATATTGAGGTATCTCTTCATAAAGTTGAGAAAGATGAGCCAGTAAAAAAGGAGCAAACTGAAGAAGAATGGAGACAATCTCTAAGAGAGTTTTATTCCCAATACAGTGTTGATTTGAGCAATTACAAATTTAACAGGGATGAACTTTATGACAGAGATGATAGGAGCTAAGCCGACTTTTTTGGATTCAAATATCCTTGTCTATCTGATGGATAAAGATCTCGTGAAAAGGGAAATAGTTCTTGCCTTTGTTTCTAAGAAATATATTATCAGCACACAGGTTGTTGCAGAAAATGTGAATGCTTGCCTGAAAAGCCTTAAATTATCCAAGGAAAAATCTTACAATCATGGTATAGAGTTGCTCGAAAAGTTTAATGTTGTATTGCTCAATCCTTCAACTTTCCATTCCGCTTTCATGATTTCAAATAAATATCAATTAAGCTGGTGGGATAGCCTGATAGTTGCTACAGCCCTTGAATCCAATTGCGAAATCCTCTATTCCGAAGACATGCAAGACGGCTTGGTCATCGAATCAAAACTGACTATTATTAATCCTTTCAAATAAAATAAAGAAACCATGCCTAAAACCAACAATCCCGATACTACCATTCATCATCTTATTGCTGCGCCCCAAAAGGGGAACGCAATCATAAAATGATGAAAGAAAAACACTAACGAATGATGACAATTTTTTCCTAATTTTACCCCCCTGAATCCAGAATACACTTTTTGAAAATTATAAAAACACTCAATAAAATTCTCGTTACGTATAAACATACAACCATACACGATCAATGGGCACCTACCCATTCCTAATACAATAATATAAAATCAATAACATGACAAACAAACTTTTCCCATGCCTCTGGTTCAACGCACAAGCCAAAGCTGCCGCAGAACATTACTGTTCCATTTTCAAAAACTCAAAAATAGTTTCAGAAAACCCAATGGTAATAATCTTTGAACTCAATGAAACAAAATTTATGGCGCTCAATGGCGGACCGGAATACAAGTTTTCGCCAGCCAATTCGTATGTCGTTACTTGCGACACACAAGAAGAAATTGACTATTATTGGGAGCACCTTGGCGAAGGCGGAACCTATAACAGATGCGGCTGGCTCGATGATAAATTCGGCGTCTCCTGGCAAATTGTCCCCTCCATTTTAGGGAAACTAATGAACGACCCCGAAAAAGCACCAAAAGTAATGTATGCCTTTATGCAAATGACCAAATTCGACATCGAAAAATTAATTAACGCATCAAAATAATAGTATGGCACTTATCAATCCCCACATCAACTTCAACGGAAATGCCGAAGAAGCATTCAATTTTTACAAATCCGTTTTTGGCGGCGACTTCACCAGGATTATTCGTATGAAAGACCTCTCAAACCCCGAATTTCCGATAGACGAAAAAGATGCAAACAAAATTATGCACATTGCTTTGCCTATAGGGAAAAACATTTTAATGGCAAATGACGTCCCCGAAAGTATGGGACCCGTAAATGAAAATGAAAACAGATCCAAGATAGCCATCAGTGCAGCAAGCCGAGAAGAAGCCGACCAATTATTCAAAGGACTTTCAGCAGGAGGAACCATAGAAATGCCTATTGCCGACAGTCCTTGGGGCTCCTACTTCGCGATGTTTAGAGACAAATATGGAATAGAATGGATGATAGACTACGACCCAAAATACAAAGGACAAATATAATTTTAAATAAACCAGATAGGTGTGTTTCACAGGTACATCAAAATATTTATTAATTTTACACCGCAAATAAAAATCAACCTAATATGGTATAGAAAAACACTGGATGAAAACGAAGGAAATAATTAATAGGATTGAACAAGATGGATGGTATGAGGTAAGACAAAGCGGCAGCCACCGCCAGTATAAGCATAAAACTAAAAAAGGATTGGTAACAATACCCATACACCGATTATCAAATGATGTATCACCAGGTATAGAAAAAAGCATACTTAAACAAGCTCAAATAGAAAAATAAAATTATAAAATTATGTTACGATACGCAATTATTATTGAAAAAGCAGCCGATGGAGGCTATGGAGCTTATGTCCCCGATTTACCCGGCTGCATAGGCATGGGAGCTACCCACGATGATGTAGTACAGAACATTATCGAAGGAATAAAATTTCATCTCGATGGATTAAAAGAAGAAGGACTACCCATTCCTCCTGCGATTTCTGAAGCAGAGAATTTAGTTATTGAATATGCTGCATAAGAATGATAAAACCGAGCAGGTGCGTTACAAAATGAGCACCATAAAACCAACAATCCAGACACTACCAATCATCATTTTATTGCTGCGCCCCAAAAGGGGAACGCAGTCATAAAATGATGAAAGAAATAAGGAATAGATATTAAACAATTGCATGCTTGAAATAGGATAAAATAAAAAGTAAAAATAATAATCAAATATAAAATTTAATAATTCAAAATGGCAAATCTTGATTTAATAAGAAGTTTAAATTTACAATATGGAAAACAGAGTCCAATTACTGAAAAAACAAAACTATTCGCAATAAATGAACAATTTGATAAGAATAATTTAGAAAAAGCAATAAAATCATCATTGCAAAATTTAGGTACTGATTTTACATTATATTTTGATTTAGGCTTACCTGCTGAAGTTGCCTTATTATTTATTGATGTATGTAACTTTTCAATTCTTTCTGATGATATGAATGGGGATGGAATTGGTGAATATTTTGACGCATATTATGATATGATTATTCCAATAATTTATAAGTATGGGGGTGAAATTGATAAAATAATTGGAGATGGAATCATTTGTGTATTTGGTCCACCTTTTAAAGATGGGAAAATTGAAGAATTAATAGAAAGTGCAGATGAATGTAGTAAGGAAATTATTAAGATTACGAATAGAACACCCTTTTCAAGTAAAATTGCATTTCATTGTGGACTGATAAATTATTTTAAGAATAAAACGGGGCTTTATAAAGAATTTACAATGATTGGAAAACCATTAACTGAATTGTTTAGACTTGAATCAATAAGTATTGACCAAAGAATTAATTATTATGACAATACATCAATAAGAGGATATTACAATAAAAAAATTTCATATAACAAACATACTACGCCAAGCAAATGGACACATTTTGGTGAAACCATAGATAATTTAAAAGGTGTAAATCATAAAAATTTTTATTCTATAAGGTACAATAACTAAATATTATTATGGAAGATTTTTTAAAGGAAATTAATCAAGATATAAAGGATATTTTTCAATATAATATTCTAACATCAAATACTTTTATAGTACCAACAAGACACGATGATGGTTTGACCTTTACGATAGGAGCTGATAAGAAAGGCAAATTACTAGAAACATGTGTATTAATGGTTGATATTAGAAATTCGACAAAAATTAGTCGCCAATTAAAAAAAGATAAAGTTAGATTAGGAAAGATTTATTCTTCATTTATCCATGCAATGACAAACATTGGTGATGAATATGGCTATGTAAGGAATATAATAGGCGATCGAGTTATGGTTGTTTTTGAGCCAAATGATTGTTATGTCAATGCTATAAATTGTGCAGCATTGATGTATACCGTAGCAAATAAAATATTAGCTAAGTATGTTGATCTAAAAGATTTTAAAGTTGGGATAGGGATTGATTTCGGTGAAATGCTTATTTTGAAAACTGGTATCAAAAAAAAGCATGAAGAACAATCAGAGTATAAGAGTTTAGTTTGGATAGGCGATGCTGCAAATACAGCTTCTAAACTTTGTGATTTTGCAAACAAAGATTATTATTCACCTTCATTTAATGTTGTTTGTGAAGAACTTTCTTATGAAAGAGTTATTAAAGTGAATAAAATATTTGGCTCTACATTTAATTTAGGTGGCACCACATACACATTACCACCTCGTGATGCTGAATATGAAAACAAATTAATAACTAAAAGAAATACTCATTATTTAAGTTTAGAAGAATTTAAGCGAGATGTTGATTTTGGAGAAGTAACTAAATATAAAAGCAATAAAGTTATTACTATTCATAAAAAAGAAAATAGTGGTCTTACCTCACCAATTTTAATATCGGGTAATGTTTATAATGGTTATAAAAAGATAGACCCTAAACCACAGTTCTTAATGAATATGACAAGAAAAGATTATCCAGAAAGCCCAACTACTGGTACTGGTATTTATGGTGGTAGTATAATCCTACCTGAATTTAAAAATATTAAAATTTGATAAAATGCCTGAAAGCACAAAGGAAGAAAAGTTGTTTAAAGTTTTCGCTAATGTAACTGATTGGTTAAAATTTGCTGAAGCAAAAAATGCAGTTATAATTGCACTTAATTCAGCTTCTATTTATGGTATAACAAAAATGTATGACTTAGATATTCTTAAAAATTCTGACCTTTGGAAGTGGTATTTATTTATCGTTTTACTTCAATTAGTTTTTTCTACAATATGTTCATTAATCTCATTTGCTCCAAGAGTAAAAATTATTGAGGGTGGATATTATGCTCCTGGAAATATACCCAATGTTTTATTTTTCGAATATCTCAAAACAAAAAGTAATATCGAAATAATTAAAGAAGTAACAGGTATAAATGATGAAGCTACTTTTACGAGAATTGAACAGGATATTGCAGAACAAACAAAGCAAAATTCAATAATAGCAAGTAGAAAATATTCCTATTTTACTATTTCTGTTTGGTTAACAATTTCTGCATATATTACATTCCCTGTTGCTCTGATATTTTGCCTATCAACATACTGTAAAGATCAAACAAAAAAAAATAACACTCCTGCTGGTCCGGATGAGTGACGATAATTCCTGACAGGTTAGCCGCCCCTTTTTTTAGGCGACTTCCTGTAAGGTTTGATACTTCTTGCCTTTCTTTAACATTCATTTTAACCAGTTTATCCACAAATAATCGGCATTAGCATCCCCCTTCCCCTCCAAAATCCCATTTCATACAATCTTCATAAACACCCAAAAACAGCATTAAGTATCCCCTATATCTATCACAATAACATACACTTAACCCCTAAAAAAACAAAACCAAAAATCGTGTCACGGAGCGTTTCTAACGACATCGCAAGCGTTTCTAACGACATCGCAAGCGTTTCTAACGATATCGCAAGCGTTTCTAAGAACATCGCAAGCGTTTCTAACGACCTCGCAAGCGCATATAACGACCTCGCAACCGTTTCTAACGATCTCGCAACCGCATATAACGATGTCGCAACCATTTCTAACGACATCGCAAGCGCATAGAACGACATCGCAACCCCATAGAACGATCTCGCAAGCCCATCTAATAACATCGCAACCACAAAAATTGACGATAAAACCAGACAGGTAGGCTTTTCGGTTCCTTCCTGTATGGTTGCAGCAATAACAATCCTACCAAAAAGAATGTAAATCGCAATCTGAAGGAACTTTGTTACCAGTCAGGAGCTATCCTCAATAAAACCTATCTTCTTCCCTTCATACGATAAGTAAGTTTTTTGTTTTTACGTGAAGGCATGGCTGCTTTCACTTTTTGATTTTCCTGGCGAAAGGCAACTTCCTCGCGATGATGAAAAATATTTTCTTTCTGATGAACTTCTAAAGTTGTTATAGGATGATTACCATCATGCCCGGGAATTAAATGTAAATCTTCACCATGAGTTATTGTTTCAGGAGTATAGGGCTGTATAACCGGAGTTTCTTTTGTAACGATACTTTCTTTTTCAAAAGTTACAGGACTTGGTATTTTCTCAGGCGTTGCCTTTTTTATTACCTTCTTTGCAGGGCTTTGTGTTTTCTTAACCGCCGCAACTTTTGTTACCTTCTTTGCCGGAACGTTCGTTTTCTTCACTGAAATGCTTTTCACAATCTTCTTTGCAGGGCTTTGTGTTTTCTTAGCTGCCGCAACTTTTGTTACCTTCTTTGCCGGAACGTTCGTTTTCTTCACCGAAATGCTTTTCACAATCTTCTTTGCAGGACTTTGTGTTTTCTTAACCGCCGCAACTTTTGTTACCTTCTTTCCAGGAACGTTTGTTTTCTTCACTGAAGTGCTTTTTACAATCTTCTTTGCGGGACTTTGTGTTTTCTTAACCGCCGCAACCTTTGTTACTTTCTTTGCAGGAACGTTCGTTTTCTTCACTGAAATGCTTTTCACAATCTTCTTAGCAGGGCTTTGTGTTTTCTTAACCGCCGCAACCTTTGTTACCTTCTTTGCAGGAACGTTCGTTTTCTTCACTGAAATGCTTTTCACAATCTTCTTTGC
>CAIMUP010000015.1 GCA_903844645.1 uncultured Bacteroidota bacterium | reverse complement strand
TCAGAAAACATGTTGTTGGCATCAGAAAACATGTTGTTGGCATCAGAAAACATGTTGTCGGCATCAGAAAACATGTTGTTCGCATCGAAATACACCTGTTCCACTCCTTTATATATAGGCAGCTTTTTGGGGAGGCAGGAATCGGGGTTGGAGGGGATGCAAGTTATTTTATAAATTTGCCTCCTATTAAATAATTAAAACCATGGAAACAGGGACACTGAAAATTACACGCGCTCGCTTCTTTAATGATAAAATGAGCAGCAAAGGATTCTCCATTTTTATAGATGGAAAAGAAGAAGGCAAAGTGCCGTACAACGAACCGAAATCGTTTCCATTAGCCGAAGGTAAGCACGAGGTCTATGCCAAATTAAACTGGGGAAAATCGCGAATCATGACCCTCGATATTAAGGCAAATGAAACCAAAGAATTGGAATTAGGGATGTCCAATCCGCCTACTAAAAAAAGATTTATTGTAGCCATCATTTTTGCTGTAATTTGGTTTGGACTCTTGATTATGAAAAGAGTTTACCATGACGAAATGTATAAAGATATAGCCATGTATTCGTGTGCTGTGTTCGTAGTTTCCAATCTTATAATTGATAAAAAGAAAAACGCGATATATTCCATCACCTTTGGGCGGAACGACTATCTTTATCTGAAAGAAAAGATGGATTGATGCCTACTCGTTTTTTAATTTTATGAAACAAATTTCATAACTTTTTAAAACCGATTTCGTAAACAATATCACAACAAGATAGTAGCCAGTTCTAGCAGCTACAGAGGGTTTCACGAACTATGAAAGGAGGCATGATATGAAAAATTCAGTACATGAAAAGTCGAAACAAAGTAACCCCATCAACACCAACAAAACAACACGCTTCGGGAAGTTTCTCACAGGATTATTCCTTGCATTAGTCCTCATCTCGCCTTCCCTCGAAAGCCAAAACGTAGGCATCAACGCCACCGGAATTGCCCCTGATAATTCCGCCATGATGGATGTATCATCGACCACCAAGGGCTTCCTCTTGCCACGAATGTCCCACTCCGAAATGAATACCATCGCCACGCCAGCAACAGGCTTAACAGTCTATTGCACCGACGTCCCCAACGGCTTTTATTTCTTTAATGGCATGATGTGGGTAGCCCTCCTGACAGCCTCCACGAACAATGGCGGTTGGATGCTATCTGGCAATGCCGGCACTACGCCAGGCACCGCTGCGGGGCAGAACTTTTTCGGCACAACAGATGCCCAAGATATGGTGCTTGCATCTAATGGAATCGAACGTTTGCGCATCTTGCAATCAGGAGCTATCGCCTTTAATGGCGCAACAAATACGGGTACCACGCCTACTACCACAAACCAACAAGTCCTGATGTCGAGAGGAGCTGCTGCCGCTCCCTCCTGGACGACGATGGGTGGCGGTATGCTGAATCTTTTTTCTTCAGCATTGGCGGGGTATGCCGGCAATCAAACCGTCTTCTTCAACACCGCGACCGTGTGGGCAAGTGGCGCAGAAGCAGCGGCATACATCGTCATGCCGAAATGCGTGGTTACGAAGATACGCATCGTCCCGAATCAAAATGCTTTGAGTTCTTCAAGCACCGTTAACCTCCGCAAGAATGCCGTAACCCAGAGTTCTATTACGGTACCATCGTTCTCACTTGCGGTCATTAATCAAGCCGTTTCCATATCATATTCCGACGGAGATTATTTCAGTTTGCAAGCCGTCATGGGCGGCACCGCGGTACAGCCTTGGGCATTTGCAGCTATCTCATTAGATTATTATTTATTGCCATAAAGAGTTTTTTTTCATTTTTTCATTTTGGTTTTTTAGTTTTTAAGAGTGGGTCCTCTCGGGAGCAATCTCGGGGGGATCTTTTTTTATGGAGGTTGGAATCATTATCTTTTTTTTTATAGTTTCGCGGCATTAATAATAAACTAATACTATATCAAATGAAGCAAATTTATGTAATCATTATTGGATTGATGTTATCACTTCCAATCACAGCACAAATCACGGTAGGAACTATGGAACCCCACAGAATGGGTGGCGGACACCTGCAACCAGAGGACATTGCTGCCCTCAAAAAAACAACTACTATCTTTATCGTCGGGAATGAATCTGCAGGAGATGAACGCAAACTCATCGAACAGGCATTTAAGAATTCATGGACCATTACGCCTTACAAAGTAGTGAGTATTGACGATGGCGCAGAGTACAAGGACAAGGAAGGGTACTCGGTTTTTTCTTATAAAAAGGAAGACTATGCCTACAGCAGTGGCAGGTATTACTACATCATGAAGCTGCATTATTACCAATTGACATGCAAGGTGGGGAAGCACAAAAAAACATTCGCCAACATCGAGATGAATGAGAAGAATGATTCGGAAACCAACTTCCCGAATACCTTGCAGCCCGGATATTTGCAATGCTATTTGAAGATTGTGAATAACTATTTGGTAAAAAACAAAGTGCTCGAGACGGGGAAAATTATCAGTAATGACGAGGCTTTGAAGAATCTCAAGACCGAGACCTTGTATGTTCCGGAATATCTTTTGCCCGAACCTTCCAAGAAAAACGGTAAGAAAGAGGAGAAAGATCCTAAAGAAAAGATGATGGCGAAGTATGAATATCCTTATGAATTTAAAACGGGCAAGGAGTTGAGCGATATGATTCTGAAGGACGATAAGGGGATTAGCTTTTTTGTGTATATCGGGATCACCGGTTCGTCTATGGGCTGGGTTTGCGTGTTTAATTCCAAGCTCGACGAGATTGTTTTCTCTGATACGATTATGATGGGTTTCGATGCTGCGGCATTCAAGAATCTTGGTTATAGAATTTCGACGAGGCATTAATTTTTTATTTCATAAAGCAGAACTATTATGAAGATTATTTATTATCTGATTATCGCGATGGCGATGACGATATCGGCAATGGCGCAGGTGTCTGTAGGCATTCAGGATGGCAACGGATTATCTTATTCTAAAATGAAGGTTGAAGATTTTGCCGTATTCAAAAAGTCAACCCTGATATTTGTTTATGGCAATGAAGCGCAGGAGGACGAACGGAAGCAGTTGGAACTTGCCTTGAAAGGTATCTGGGCTTGTACTCCCTACAAGGTTTTGAGCAAGGATGATGCCGCAGGTTATAAAGAAAAGGACAATTACTTTTTCTTCACCTTGGTGCATGATAAATTCTTTAAAGATTTACAAGAATCCAATTATTATATCAACGATGTTAATTTTGTTTTTTGTGCTAAAATAAAGAAGAAGTATAAAATTATCGGCACCATGTATTTGGGATCACAGATAGAGGAAGAATCTAATCTGCCGATCAATTTCAAGCCTGGATTTCTTAGAGGGTATTTTGCTTATGCCAATAGTTATTTCAAGGACAATAAAGTTACCGAATCGGGTGGAATGAAAAATTCTGCCGCTTCGGATGAACTCCTGAAGGAATTAAAAACGGATACCCTTTACCTCTCTGATTATTTTTTGCCGCAGGCAGGGAAAACCAATGGTAAAGCCAGTGATAAAACGCCTGCCGAAAAAATTATGGCGGGGTATGAATTCCCATATCGGTTTATGAAAAGTCAGGATTTGAGCGACCTTATCGTGAAGTCTGAAGGGGGATTGAATTATCTTATTTATAATGGGAAGCCTGAACAAAATGGATACGAAATCCAAATTTATAATTCTAAGAAAGGCGAGTTCGTTTATTCGGCATGGTATAAAAATACCATTACAGCATTAGATTTTAAAGACCTTGCACATCGGATTAATACTCGTAAATAATATCGAATATTTTTTTATTCCCCCCTTTCTTATTTACTGATTAATTTCACCTCCACCCTCCGATTCCGTTCGCGGTCATCCTCGGAGTATTCTGTGACTAATTTATGCCCACCGCCAAAGCCTTTATAAGTAACGCGGTTTTTGTCAATTCCCTTCCCGACAAGGAATTCGTAGATTGCTTTGGCGCGATGATAGGAAAGATGATTGTCGCCGACTTCTATATCGAAACCATCGGGACCCTGCCCGGGAATCTGGCAGCAAACATGCCCCTGCAATTCTATTTTAAAGGTCGGATGATCCCTCAAAATATCGAATAATTTATTCACGGTCGGCATGGCGGTCGCCAGTAATTTATGTTGTCCTCCGTAGAAATTCAGGTTCGGCAAAACGATGGTAGAGTTCTCATCTAAGTCGCCTATTTTATCCAAATCTTCCAACGAGACCGAGATGGCTTTATGCTGAATATACCCATCTTTACTCGGTTTTTCGGAAGGAGGTTTCGCGGCGACGGTTTTGCTTTTAATCCAATAAACGGTAATCTCGACACGCCGATTTTTTGCCCGCTCTGTGGAGTCATTGTTGTTGGTAATTGGCTTTCGTTTTCCGAAATAATCAATGCGACTTATCAAACTATCCTTAACCCCTTTTGAAATCAAATAATCATTCACCGCAGTAGCTCTTTGATTGGATAAATGATCATTATAACCATGCTCGCCCATCGAATCGCAATGCCCGCCAATCTCAATTTTCTCTACCTTAGTCACATATTTTGTAATCAAATGGCTAAGACTATCCAAATTATGAATGGCGTCCTTGGTCAAGTCATATTTATCAAAATCAAAATACACGAAATCCTTCCCAATAGTCTGGCAGAAACATCCATCAGCAATGAAAATAGAAAGCGCCAATATGAAACAAAGTTTCTTCATTATTGAGGAAATAACGATGTAGAAAGGAGGTTTAGTATCAATTCCAATAGTGGTTTTCTTATGGTTTGATGTTCAAATAACATCGCGTTTTTCTGGCATTCTCTGACCATGAAGTGCCAGGAAAACGCGTTTTCCTGGCACTTTAGGGTCAGCAAGTCTGGAGAAAACGCGTTTTTTTTGCACTTCAGGATCAGTAAGTCTTGGAAAAACGCATTGTTTTGAGACTTCAGGATCAGCAAGTCTTGGAAAAACGCGTTGTTCTATGACTTCAGGATCCTGAAATGGCAAGAAAACGCGTTGTTTCTTGGGGAATGAACCTTTCATCCTCCTTAAATCTTCTTTTGGAATAGCATCACAATGGAATTAATCAGCCATAAAGGTCCGATTAAAAGGAATTGCATGTCCTTCATGAATGCCGGTTTCTTTCCTTCGATTTGATGACCGATGAATTGTAATATCCACCCGATTACAAACGAAATAAAGAGTGGCAAAAACAATCCGTTGCCATACGTTTTAATCAATTGGAATTGCAAACCAATGATGCCTGAATAGATAAACACCATTCCATAAGAAAGCTTTCTGGAGAGCTGTGAATAATAGACAAATACTACCACCATCAGGATAGTCGCCCAATTGATTGGGAAGGATATTTGCTTGAAAGAATCGGGTACGGGAATGAGCCAAATCATCCCAAAGGTGCAGTATAATAACAAGGGGATGCAGACCCAATGAATGATTTTATTCACCGGGGTTTGGTGGCTCTCGCCGTATTCTTTCAACAAATCTTCAATAGTTCTCATGGCGGCAAAAGTAAGATTTCCTTTAAAAATGGTTTCTTTGCCCCTCATAAAAAAGAATAATAGTATGACAAATTTTATTGAAGAATTAAAGTGGCGTGGGATGATTCACGACATCATGCCGGGGCTGGAGGAGCAATTGAAAAAGGAAATGATGGTGGCGTATGTGGGCTTCGACCCGACTTCGGATTCCTTGCACATCGGTAATCTCGTGCCGATTATGATGTTGAAACAATTGCAGCTTGCCGGTCATAAACCAATGGTATTAGTGGGAGGCGCAACGGGTATGATTGGCGATCCTTCCGGTAAATCTGAAGAGCGAAATCTGTTATCCGAAGAGATTTTAAGGCATAATGAAAGCTGTATTAAAGTTCAGTTGGGCAAATTTTTAGATTATGAATGCGGCGTTACTTCTGCCGAGATGGTGAACAATTATGATTGGTTCAAGGATATGTCGGCTTTGGAATTTTTCAGAGAGATTGGCAAACATATTACCGTCAGTTATATGATGGCAAAAGACTCTGTGCAGAAGCGATTGGAGACCGGAATTTCCTTTACTGAATTTGCATACCAGTTGATTCAAGGTTACGATTTTTATTGGTTGAATAAGAATAAAAACTGCAAGATTCAGATGGGGGCTTCCGACCAATGGGGCAACATTGTTACGGGTACGGAATTGATTCGCAGAAAAGGTGGCGCAGATGCATTCGCCTTGACTTGCCCATTAATTACCAAAGCCGACGGCAGCAAATTCGGCAAGACAGAATCGGGGAATGTATGGTTGGATTCCAAGAAAACTTCGCCCTATAAATTCTACCAATTCTGGTTGAATTCATCGGATGAAGATGCCAAGAAATACATCCGCATATTTACCCTATTCACTAAAGCCGAAGTCGAGGAAATGGAGGCACAGCACGATGCCGCTCCTCACCTTCGCATTCTCCAAAAAGCGATTGCCAAAGACATCACGATTCGCGTTCATTCGGAGGAAGATTATAACACTGCCATTGCTACTTCCGAGATTTTATTCGGCAATGGAACTGCCGAAATGCTTGCTTCATTATCCAAAGAAGATTTGCTGGATGTTTTTGAAGGCGTGCCACAATTTAATATCTCCAAAACCGACCTCGAAGCCGGCATCTCCATCATAGATTTCCTTGCCGATAAAACCCAAATCTTCCCAAGTAAAGGCGAGGCAAGAAAAATGGTTCAGGCAGGCGGCGTCTCGATCAATAAATCGAAAGTCGAAGGCATCGAAAGAACCATTTCCACCCCCGACCTCCTCCAGGAAACCATTATTCTCTGCCAAAAAGGCAAGAAAAATTACTTTTTGGTGATAGCGGGGTAATTAATTATCGCTTCCAAAAACACCATTTTCAACGGGAAATAACTCGCCAGAGACATCTTTAGACTAAAGGTCGCTACCTTCAGACTAAAGATAGCGATCATTAGTCAAGACGAAGCGATCATTAGTCAAGACGAAGCGATCATTAGTCAAGACGAAGCGAACATTAGTCAAGACGAAGCGATCATTAGTCAAGACGAAGCGATCATTAG
>CAIMUP010000014.1 GCA_903844645.1 uncultured Bacteroidota bacterium | reverse complement strand
TGCAGCTTTAGGACGTAGAGTTGCAGCTTTAGGACGTAGAGTTGCAGCTTTAGGACGTAGAGTTGCAGCTTTAGGACGTAGAGTTGCAGCTTTAGGACGTAGAGTTGAAGCTTTAGGACGTAGAGTTGAAGCTTTAGGACGTAGAGTTGAAGACTTAGGAGCTAATGTTGAAGACTTAGGAGTTTGTGCAGATGATAAAAATTGTCAAGATAAAGGTTTATTTGTTTCCTGGGGAATGGTAGATTTGCAGCGATGAGATGGATAGATTCGATAATAAGCGTTTGAGGAAAACAGTCCGATAAAATTATCCTGAAAGAAGCACCGAATCTTAAAAATCTTTATCATAAATTTGCGGCATTGAAAAATAAGTTGTAATTTTGTCCTCTAATTAATAAAACAAGAACTATGAAATCATTAAAACGAATTGCTCTCGCCCTGTTGGTTGTGTATTTTCTTTCCTCGGAAAGCAGTATCGGGCAGCAACAAAACCTTGCTTCCTTAACGACACATCCGGTGGCGGCAAATGCTACTAAAACAAACTTCGTAGTGAAGCCTTTTCAGCCGACATTCATTGAGAATAAGGGGCAGTATGACCGATATGAAAAAGGGAGTTCTAACCACCCGGCTTATGGTGGGCAAATGGGCAAGACGATTGTATTATTCTCTAAAAATTCGGTGCAGTTTGTAGAGAATATCAATAAAAAAGAAGCAGAAGGAAAAGAGGAGGAAGAGCATAAATTTGAGCAGCATCGGCAAACGATGACTTTTGTGGATGCAAATAAGGATGCAAGCTTTATTACCGATGAAAAAGAGGGGCAATATTTTACATTCCCCGATGCTGTCATTAAAAATGGAACTCTGAAAGCCGATGGTTGGAAGAGCCTTACCGAAAAGAATGTATATCCTGGGATAGATGTTGCGTATTCTTTCCAAAAAGAAGGCGGAATAAAGTATTCTTTTATTGTTCATCCGGGTGCGGATGCATCAGTTATTAAGATAAAATGGAGCGGGGTGGAGGCAGTGGGTTTAGATGAATCGGGCAATTTGCAATTGCATTATAAAGGAGGATTATTTGTGGATAATGCACCTATTAGTTATTACGAAGGCGATGAAAAGTCTGCCGTAGCCTCTACGTTTAAGGTGAATGGCAAGACGGTTTCGTTTTTATTAAGCGATTATGACCATGGGAAGACCTTAATTATCGATCCTTGGGTTCATGATCCGAACTTTGCAACGTATGATGGCGCATTCGATATACAGCATGATCCGTCAGGTAATATTTATGTTTATGGAGGTGCGAATCCTTATCAAATTCAGAAATATACTTCGCTTGGTTCTCCTATCTGGACGTATAATACAAGTGCAGCCGGTTATTATGGCGACTTCACTTTGGATGCCGGTGGTAATTGCTATATTGTGTATGGTCCTTGGGGCGATTTATGTTTAAAATTAGACCCTGGCGGGATATTGGTTTGGAGTGTTATTACCTCGGCACCTTCGGTAGAGATCTATCGTATCTTCCCGAATCCTGTATCCGGTAAATTAACGGTAATGGGTATGGAATTACATCCCTCTCAAGCTCCATTAGTTTTCACTGTTGATCCTGCAACTGGTGCGCATTCGCCTTATTCGTTTCATCCTACCTGTTTGCATGGAGAGGTTCGGTGTATGTCGGTAGATGCCAATGGGGATGCTTTTGGACTTTCCTTTTCATCAGGTTTCACGGGAGCCGATACCACTAATTTACTCTGGAAAGTAGATGCATCGAATGCTACAACAGGTTCTGTTCAGGATGGATATTTACTTTATGAAGGGCAAGCGAGCAATACAAGTTCGGAATTCTCTGGTTTTAATGGCACAGCAGTTAGTGGTTGTTCTTTATTTACCTATGATGGGTTGACGGTGAAGAAATGGGATAAGGTAACCCTTGCCTTGCAAGGCAGTGTCAATATTACCGGAGGCATTGCCTATACTACCGGAGGGCTTTGTACAGATTCGTGCGGCAATGTATATGTCGGCGGACCGGATAGCATCATTGAATTTGATGGCAACTTGGTGCATCTTGCTGCGGTGGCTACAACGGGTAATGTTTATGATGTGAATAACGGTAGTGTACCAGGAGAAATCCTTGCCTGTGGACAATCCTTCTTCGGTTCATATACCTTCCCGATTTGTACGGTATCATCATCCAGTATTTCGGAGAATGTGACCATTGTTTCTTGTACTAATCCTGTCATTCTGCATCCTACCAGTACGGGTGTCAGCTATCTTTGGAATACGGGAGCCACTACCGATTCTATTTCTGTTTCTGTTCAAGGGCAGTATTGGGTGCATGTATTAGGTGCTACTGTTTGTAATCAGGTGGTTACTATTGCCGATACTTTCAATGTAAGTTTTGCTTTGCCGCCTGTGGTTAATTTGGGTCTTGATCATTCTGTTTGCGGTGCTGGACCTGATACTTTGAGGGGGGGGAATCCTGGTGATACGTACCTTTGGAGTACGGGGGCTACAACACAGAACATCAGTATTACTACCACGGGTACTTATTGGGTGGCGGTGAATAATGGTGGATGCACGGGGTATGACACGGTAACGGTTACTTTCGTGGCTTCGCCTACGGTGAATTTAGGTCCGGATACGACCATTTGCAGCAACGCGACCATTACCCTTAATGCTGGAAATACCGGCTTCAACTTTTTATGGAATACGGGTGCTACGACTCAAACTATTACCGTGAATACTGCGGGAACGTATTCGGTATATGTTAGCCAAAGTGTGTGTCATGGAAGGGATACGATTAATGTTACTCTGGTTAATCCTCCTGTTGTGAATATCGGTCCTGACAGTACGATTTGTTCTAATCAAACAATAACCCTGAATGCAGGCAATGCCGGTAGCACCTTCTCTTGGAGTACGGGTGCTACTACACAAAGTATTTCTGCGAATACTACGGGAGTTTATTCTGTCGTGGTCAGTAATGCAGCTTGTTCTGGGAGTGATACTACAAGTATTACCGTGATACAGATGCCGGTGGTGAATTTAGGGCATGACAGCACCCTCTGTGTTGGCGAAACGATTTCGATAGATGCAGGGAATACAGGTTACTTGTATCATTGGTCAACCGGAGAAACTACGGAAACTATTACCGTTACTACCGCAGGGAATTATTGGGTGGTGGTGAATCTCGGCTTGTGTGTTTCGGATGATACGGTTCATATTCATTACATCGCTCCTCCGATCGTGAATCTTGGTAATGATACCGTGGTTTGTTCCCCGAATCCTGTTACCTTAAACTCTGGAACTACGGGGAATACCTACCTCTGGGTTACTGGTGCTCAAACTCCGACTATCACGGTGAATACCCCGGGCATCTACTGGGTGGTGGTGAATAATGGCAGTTGTTCGCGGACGGATAGTGTGATTGTTTCCGTTGTTACGCCGCCAGTGGTGTTGAGTAATTTCGTTGCCGATACCACGAATGGTTGCAATCCATTAACCATTCATTTCACCAATAATTCGGCAGGCGGTTTATCGTATCTCTGGAGGTTTGGCGATAACCAAACCAGCACCTTGTTTAATCCGAATCATCAATACACTTCTGCCGGATTCTATACCGTTACTTTGGTTGTTACCAATGATACCTCTACGGTTTGTGGTGAGTACATAGATTCCTTGGTTTATATCCATTACATAGCGGTCGAAAACCCGGTTGTCGTTACCAGCGATTTCATTCGCAGCCCTGTCTCCGGTTGCTCTCCGTTGGATGTTGATATTACCAATGGCAGCACGAACGGAACGGCGTATTTCTGGGACTTTGGCAATGGCATCCAAAGCCTCGATTCAGTGCCCGGGCATGCGCATTATCATATTGCCGGAAATTATACGATTACTCTGATCGCCTTCCATCCGAGTGCGGTTTGTTACAGCCCTCCCGACACGATTAAATTAGATATTACCGCCGATTCATGCAACCTTTATACCCCAAATGTGTTCTCTCCAAATGCTGATGGAAAGAACGATTATTTCAACCTCTTGGCAGAAGGATTCAGCGATTATCACCTGCTTATTTTTAATCGTTGGGGCTTAAAAGTATTCGAGAGTATTGACCATAAAATTCAGTGGAATGGCAAGGTGAATAACACCGGTGGCGACTGCCCCGATGGCACCTACTACTATATTTTTACCGGCATAGATTTTAATAAAGCACCCTACGCCGACCACGGATTTATTACCCTGATTCGGTAAGCAAATAGTTAGGTTTCTGACTTAGTTTATTGCACCGTGAAAACAGTTTATTGCAACTAATCCGCACAGCACAACGGAGTTCTTAAATTACCTGTTATTTACACCCATTTTGCCCATTCCGTGGTCAGCACCTTGTTCCAGAACACTTTTTTGATACCCTATTTTAGTGCCTTATCAGCTTAATATTCAGCAACTTGTGAAGAAATAAAGACGATGTTCAATGTGCCCCGTGCAACTGCCAGTTGTAAGAGAACAATTGTCAGTTGTAAGAGAACAATTGCCACTTGTAAGAGAACAATTGCCAGTTGTAAGAGAACAATTGCCAGTTGTAAGAGAACAATTACCAGTTGTAAGAGAACAATTGCCAGTTGTAAGAGAACAATTGTCAATTGCAAGAGAACAATTGCCAATTGTAAGAGAATAATTGCCAATTGTAAGAGAACAATTGCCAGTTGTAAGAGGATAACTGGCAGTTGTAAGACCATAACTGGCAGTTGTAAGAGGATAACTGCCTATATATAGGCTAAAATTTCCAGACCATCGGGATGTGGCTTCATTTGCTATCTTCTTTTTTTTTGATTTATAAAGTGCGTGGTGAAAATAGTTTAATAAAATTTGTTGCTATCCTTTTTATTTGTAATTTTGTCCCCGATAAATAAATTAATAATCTTAATACATAAAAAAATGAAAAAAATTACAAGAACTCTTTTGACAGTAGGAGTCATGTTAAACTTACTGTTTGTAACACCAACTTTAATGTTGGTAATGATGCTGCCTACTGTAATGTCGGCACAATCAACCCCTCATATTGGACCAAATGTAGCTCCAACTTGTGCAGTGGCTCCGGCACAAAATGAAACACCTATTGGAGCATCAACGAGTGTATTAAATACAGGAAATGATGTCAACGGTTATATGCATGTTTCGGTATGGGACGGAAGCAACCCTGGATTATATTATGATGAACAATATTCTTCAAATTATGGTACCATGAGTCTTCATTCATCATATACATTAGACCCAGATGTTTCTGTTGTTGTGGATGGTTCTGGAAAGTATTGGGCTGTTGTGGTGTATTATGATACAAATTTAGGTGGTTATTATGTCGATAATTATGGATGGGGTGGCAGTAGTTTTTATTATTCAAATACGGTAACACTTGAAGCCAGTACCACTTATGTAGGGGCAATTAATATAGATGCTGATAACCTTACAAATTTATTTGGAATAATTTGGTCTGACCAAAATGGAAACATGTATGTTGAAGAAGGTAGTGTTTCAATGACCAATCCAATTTATACAGGATTGTTTACCATTCACACGAACGGAGAACATAGCCCTGATATTAGTTTATATAACAATGGCAGCGGCACTATTACCATGTATTATGCCTATGTACAAAATGGAAGAGTTTATATTGATCAGGCTACAAGTTTTACGGCTCCTCCTTCAGTTACTACTACTTTTGTCAACTCTGGGTTAAATCCAAGAACGGCTACACCACCTCCGGGAACTCTTGATGATTGTATTGTGGTATATGAAGATGTTAATAATCAAATAATGGGATATGAATATGCTGGTCCAACTTCCTATACATATACTTACGGATGCGATGACCTTTCCCAATATTCCTGCTATTTATTTTTAGACGGAAATTATAGACCTGTCGTAACTTGGTCGCATGATTATAGTAATGTTACTGTAGCCTGGACATCTGCAATTACTTATACTTGCGTAGGTTGCCCTCCTCTTGTTCAACCAATCGTCGTTCAAGGTAATTATTTAGGGGATCCTACATATAGCACTGCAAGTTTTCCTTTCTATATTGTTCCTAAAGTTCAAACTTTATGTTCTTCCTGCGCCTATTGGGATATTCAAAGAACCATTTCGTTAGCAGGCAGGGATGATAATTTCAATACAGCAAATATTCAATATACCTGGTATTGGGATGATGATTCATTAAACAACTTGCCTCAAAGTGTCAGATACAAAGAAAGGGCTTGGAATGCAAGTACATCACCAGTACGTTTAGAAAATAATAATGAGAAAAATGAAATTACAGGTATTTACCCAAACCCAAATAATGGAAATTTCCTTCTAAAACTTAATACAGAAAAAGGGGAATCTATTACCATTTCGATTTATAATTCCATCGGTCAGAGAATCTATTCTTCTGATGATATAGCACCATCAACAAATTTTGTTAAAGAGATTAACTTAAAGGATTGTCCTGATGGAATCTATCTGGTAAGAGAAACAGGAAGTGAAAGTTCTAATAACTGGAAAATTGTATTAACAAAATAATTTTCAAATCTTCTCAACCTTTTCCCCTCTCAAGTAAGAGAGAGGGAAAGGTAAGAAGGAATAATAATAATCATGAAAAAAATAATTATTATAATATTATTCTTGTTCAACTACCCTCTATTAACAATCAAAGCCCAACAAGGTGAATGGACCTGGATGAATGGGAGTGATACCTCAAATGCAACTGTATTCGGACATTGTGGAACACAAGGTGTTTTTGCACAGGACAATACACCTCGGGGTCATTATGAAGCTTGTGAATGGACAGACAAACAAGGTAATTTTTGGCTTTTTGGAGGAAATGGTTATTGTGATTTATGGGAATTTAAACCTGCTATCAATCAATGGGCATGGATCAATGGACCTACTACTATAGCTCAACCTGGAGTTTATGGAACGCAAACAATTCCGTCTCCTGCTAACCACCCTGGTAGTAGAGGATATGGAATTAGTACATGGGTAGATACTGCTGGTAATTTATGGCTATTTGGTGGTAAGGGAATTTATAGCGATTTATGGAAATATAATATTGCAACCAATGAATGGGCTTGGATGGCAGGACCAACGACTCTCAATGATCCTGGTCATTATGGAACCATTTTAATCTCTGATCCTGCAAACAATCCTCCAGCAAGATTTGAAACAAGTGCATCATGGGCAGATAATAATAACTGTTTATGGTTGTTTGGTGGTGGAAATACTCTTGGCAGTCTTTCCGATTTATGGAAATTTGATATTTCAACTAATCAATGGACTTGGATGAAAGGAGCTAACATTGTAAATCAACCCCCTGTTTATGGAATTATTAACATCCCTTCCCCTACAAATGAGCCAGGTGCGCGATGGTGTTATGCTAAATGGAAAGACAGTCAGGGAAACTTTTGGATGTTTAGTGGTGCAGGCATTAATACTGGGTATCGCAATGATATGTGGCGATTTAATCCAACAACTAATGAATGGACATGGATGAGTGGACCAAATACGCCGTATGATACTATTGGAGTTAGTGGTACGCAATGCTTACCATCAGTAAACAATATCCCTAAAGCTCGTCGGGAGAGCAGAGTATGCTGGACCCGCCCAAATGATAATTTTGTTTTTTTTGGGGGAGGTACTGATGTAATACAATATAATGATATGTGGAATTATAATGTTAATACCAATGAATGGACTTGGATGAGCGGTAGTGTTATTCCTGACCAGCCTGGTTCTTATGGAACCATATTAGTTCCAAGTCCTACAAACATGCCTTCAAGTCGTTCTGGGGGTGTGGGATGGACTGATAATTCAGGAAATTTATGGATGTTTGGTGGTAGTATTTTATATTATAAAAATGACATGTGGAGATTTATTCCTGATTGTACATGTCCTTATATGCCAATGAATGCTTCTGTTAGTAATTTTACTGCTCTGCCATTAAATGGTTGCAGTCCATTGACAGTTACTTTTAATAATACGAGTTCCAATAGCACCAATTATATATGGAGTTTTGGAGATAATAGCTACGATACGACTTTTAATCCTACTCATATTTATACTCATGATAGCACCTATATAGTTATGTTAATAACAAATAACAATTGCAGTGCAAATGATACTTCATTAATTACTATACATGTTTCGACTCCTTTACCTGTTATTACTGGCGACAGTTCAATTTGTTCTGGAGATACTTCTTTATTAGACGCAGGTTCTTTTGCACAATATCATTGGAGTACAGGTGCCACCACGCAAAGCATTATCGTTACTACCACCAATAACTATATCGTTACCGTTACCAATGGTTTTGGTTGCACAGGCACTGCATCGAGAGCAGTTACCGTTAATGCAAATGCCCACGCTTCCTTCACCGCAGATACATTGACGGGTTGCTCACCACTTACAGTTACTTTTATCAACACCAGCAGTAACGCCACCTCTTATCTATGGAACTTTGGCAATAATGATACAAGCATCCTTACCAATCCTTCTTATATTTATGATTCATCAGGAATTTATACTATTACACTAATTGCATATGGGGCGGGTGGTTGCAATGATACGATGATTCGTTCCAATTATATTACTATTCTTTCTTTACCTGTTATCACAAGTTCGTTCACTGCTATGCCATTATCGGGCTGCAATCCATTAACCGTTTCATTCAATAACACCAGCACCAATGGAACCAGTTATCTATGGAATTTTGGAGATAATAATACCAGTACACAAAATAATCCTGCCCACATTTACGATTCATCAGGAACATTTACAGTAAATTTAATAACGACTAACACCTCCATCTGTGGCGTAGTTACTGATACTTCGACCACTACTATAACCGTGAATCCGCAAGCCCATGCTTTGTTTTATGCCGATACCTTAACAGGATGTTCTCCTTTCACGGTTCATTTTATTAATAACAGCAGCAACGCAACATCTTACCTTTGGGATTTAGGCAACAGCAATACCAGCACCGCCTCCAATCCTTCCTTTACTTATAACACATCAGGCATCTATACCATTACTTTGATAGCATACAATGCGGGTGGCTGCAATGATACCATGATTCAAACCAATTACATCACCATCAATACCCTGCCTATAGTAACAAGTTCTTTCACCCAAGATAGTGTTTCTGGCTGCAATCCGCTCACTGTTCACTTCAATATCACCAGCACCAACGGCATTTCTTATATTTGGAATTTCGGAGATAGCACCATCCTTTCTACCTTCAATGCCACACATACTTACATTAGTTCCGGAACCTACACGGTTACTTTAATCACCACCAACAGCGGTCCTTGCGGTGTAGTAACAGATACCGCCATTAAACAAAGTTTAATCACGGTGGATGAACCGATTACCGTAAAAAGTATCTTCACTGCCGAACCTGTTAATGGTTGTTCGCCATTGCTAGTCAACTTCTCGAATGGCAGCATAAATGCAGCAACCTATTATTGGTACTTTGGTGATGGAGGAGTTTCTTCCACCCTGAATCCTACCCATCTTTACGACACCGGAACGTATCATGTGTACCTTATTGCTTCCAACTCTACCAACCGTTGCATGAACACTCCTGATAGTACTGGTTTGTTGATTACCGTAGAGAATTGTGAACTCTCCATCCCAAACACCTTCTCCCCAAATAATGATGGCAAGAACGATTTCTTTAATATCATTACCGATGGATATACTAACTATCACCTCCTTATTTTTAATCGTTGGGGCTTGAAAGTATTTGAAAGTATAGACACAAAACTACAGTGGAATGGCAAGGTGAATAACACTGGTGGCGATTGCACTGATGGCACCTATTACTATATCTTCACCGGCATTGATTTCAACAAAGCACCCTACGCCGACCACGGATTTATTACCCTGATTCGGTAAATGGGTTTAAGGTTTAAAGTTTTGGTCTGTTCTTAAACCTTAAACTTTAAACCTCATACCGTTTCTTCCGCCTCATCTCAAGCTTCGTGGATGACTGTCGGAGCTTGAGATGAGGCAGAAGAAATGAGAAAAATGACTGAATTCCCGTTGTCCACCATTTAAAAAGGTGAAAACTCTTTGAATTAATGTCCCAAAAGTAACTTCCACCCTCCGGTTTTGAAGGATTTGTTTTAGGTAATGAAGGGTGCATTCGGTTTATTTTTTTTGGATAAAGTTTGGAACTAAGAAATGTTTTATAAATTTGCCGCATCAAACTGAACACTTAATTCCGCAAAACAAAATTTCTAACAAACAACAAACACAAATTACAATGAAACTTTTAACCCTTATTTTAATCCTCACCGCAAGCCTCTGCATGGCTCAAACAAAAGTGCAAACACAGCCCTTTGACAGCCTGGGCAATCAAACCAACAATTTCGATGATCAACAATTTGCCGGCAAGCTCGATAGCGCAACCGTCCTGTTGGCAACTCTTGTAAATTCTAAAGAATTTGAAGAAGCATTTTTGAAAGTGAAATGCCTCCGGAAAAACGGTAAAAATAATAAAGAAATCATTGCCCTCATTCGCTCCGGTCAAGAGGAAGGGACACAAGCCGATAATGTCATTAATCTGAAAGTGGCGTTTGATTATACTGCGAATGAAGAGGCGAGCACCACCGATAAAAAGAATGTTATCCACATCAACAAACGCTATGTTTCGGATAATGGCGTTGAGTATTTGGCTGCACAATTACTTCATGAATATTGCCATGTTTTAGGCTTTTGTCATTCCAAACGCAAAGCGAGATTTCGCCCCTACACCGTGCCTTACCGAATAGGGACCCTTGCCGCCACACAGTTGCATGCATCTTGCGTAAGACCGAATTAATCAGTCGTTAGTTTTATAAATAAAGCAAATGTAATTGGTATTTCTTGGGTTGATGCGGTGCATAAACTTATCCAGAAATCCCGGTTCGATAGTTGTTTCATAAGAGAGTTTCGGGAACACCGTTTTCATATCGCTGACACGCTTTTCGATATTATCTTCCTGAACAAAAACGATGTAATTAGGGCGTTGCGCAATAGGATTCGTCATCACCATCACCTTGAAAGAATCCAACGGATTATTCTTGGTAACATCGAAAACATGACCCCATTTCCTTAAATAAAACAAAGGCGGCTGCATGAAATCATCGTGTTGGGATTCTTCAATCATTATGTATTTAATATCTGTTTTATGAGATAGGTAAACCATAGATTCTACGCGGCTCCTCTTGGAATAAGACACTGATACAACAGCAAGAGGAATACAGTTTAACACCCAGAAGAATATCCAACACCCTCGCATCAACTTGGGATTCCTTTGCCAGAACAAAGATCCATTTTGAAACTCCATCCACCCGATAATCCCTAAGGTGATGATGAATGGAATTGCAGGGAAAATAAAACGCTCTTGCTTGTTCGGGAAAGAAGAATGGGCAATAAAGAAAAGCAAGGAAGGAAGAAAAAGAATTAAGTGTTTCTTCCAGTTGTTGAACATGCTATACCCAAATCCAAAGTAGATGAATAAGCTGATCGGGGGTATTAAAATTCCTCCTAATAGTAAAAAGTAATTGTACCATTTTTGTACGCCGTAAGTGGTCGCGCTTTCGATATTGTATCGGATATATTCGGTTAATTCCATGAAAGGTTTCTTCCAAATTATCATATCTGTACAAGCTTGAACGATGACTATACAAAGGATGAATCCAAATATAACGAAGATACTTTCTTTCCACCTTTTCAATAGGAGTAATGCCAAACCAAAGCCACCGATAAAAGTTACAGTTTGGAAGCGGATATTAAATCCTATGCCTAATAAAAACCCTATGAATAAAAATGGAATCAATTTGCCGTTGCCTTCGTTCTTAATCACTAACCAAGTCGCGTAAAGCAGGGGAGGGATGCAACTCAATTCCACCAAACTACGAACACTCATGTTAGGCATGAACCACAGTAACCCAAGAAGTAACCCTACCGTTTTAGCTGCCTTTATGCCGGACAGTTTTTCTGCAATTCTATATCCGAAATAAACTATAGATAGGGAATAAAGCGCAAGGATAAATCGAACAACATACATCTTTATTTGTGGATCGAAAATACCAATTGCTTGTAAGAACCTGAATAACAAATAATGTAATCCTGAATAAAGCAAAGGATGTCCTGACGGATGTGTTACGGTCTTTGTAATGCCCGGAATCCAATCGTTATAATCCGTACCATCCACCCATGATTGTGCCGCTTCGATGACTAAGAAGTGATCATCGTGCATACCGTACCCTTTAGAAAAGATGGCGGCCAACAAACGAAAGAAGGCTGACATAAAAAGGATCAACAACAAGGGTTTTTCTTGCCAATAGTTCTGGATGGTATTTCTTAACTTCATTACTTCTTTTCTACTTCGTTGGTCTTGTAAATGTAGCAAGCATAGTTGACATTATTAGGGTTCATTTTATGCAACAGGTTGTCAATGAATCCTGGTTCGATGGTCGTTTCATAAGTCATATTCGGGAATGCAATCTTCATTGTTTTCACTCGGTCTTCCAGGTGGGTGGGCTGATTAAAGATGATATAATTAGGATGATGTTTAAAGTCATAACTTGCCAAATGCAGGATCAATAAATCCACGCCGTTGTCTTTGTTTATATAAAAAAAGCCGCCCGTTCTGCCTATATAAAATATGGGCGGAAGGATAGTATGGTCGCTGAAAGATTCATCCCAAACAAACTCTTTCAAGTCCTTTTTTTGATAGATATAATACAAAGATTCTACTCGGCTTCGTTTGCTGTAAGCCACTGAAACCACGGGAAGCGGAATACAATTCAATATCCAGAAGAAGACCCAGAAGGCGTGTAATAGTTTTGTGTTATTCCTCCAAAAGGTAGAGCGTTCCTGAAAATCCATCCAGCCGATAGTTCCTAATATTATTACAAACGGAATTGCCGGTAAGATAAACCGTTCTTGTTTGTTAGGGAACATAGAATGGGCTATAAAAAAGAGAAAGGTGGGGAGGAAAAGTATCAGGTGTTTTTTCCAACTGCGGAGGAATCCGAAGATTAAAAAAAGGCTGATGGGAGGTATCAATATCCCTCCTATTAAAAGAAGATAGAGGTACCAGCTTTGGGTGAAATAATTATACGCATTCTCGATATTGAATCGGATATATTCAGTCAATTCCATGAATGGTTTATGCCATATCATCATGTCTGTAAAGGCTTGTACAAGGGCGGTGCAGAGCAGAAATCCGATACTGATCAGGATGGCTTCTTTCCACTTTTTTAGCAGTAAAATCGCGATGCCGAAGCCGCCTATAAAAGTAATGGTTTGGAAGCGGATATTAAATGCGATCCCTAATAAAAATCCTATCCAGAGAATGATAAACCAACGCGGTTTTTCTTCATATTTTATAAAATACCAAGTGGCAATTAGTAAAGGTGGGATACTGACAAATTCCACTAAATTCCGAACGCTCATCACGGGCATAAACCACAAGATTCCTAACAACATGCCTACTGTTTTGGCGGCTTTGATGCCCGATAATTTCTCCGTAATTTTATATCCGCAATAAACGATGGATAGGGAATAAACGGCGTGTAGGAATCGGACGATATACATTTTCAGTTGCGGGTCGAAGATGCCGATGGCTTGTAAAAATTTGAATAAAAGGGCATGCAAACCCGGGTATAAAAGGGGATGTCCCTGGGGCTTCGTGATGTTGTTGGTGGCACTCGGAAACCAATTATTTGCCGCCACATCGAACCATTTATTGGCTGCTTCGATGACCAAAAAGTGGTCGTCGCTCATTCCGTATCCTTTTGAAAATAAAACGGACAGCAGCCGGAAGAATCCTGCGGCAATCATAATCAGGAGGAAGGGTTTTTCTTCCCAGTATTTTAATAAATAATGTTTCAATTCGGTGCTTTATTAGGGATTTTATTGGGATGCAAAAGTAGAAAAATGGAGGCTATAGTTTTAAGAACTTACTATTTACCCTTTTCTTGAACCGAACCCGTCTTAATGATATTTTAAATATAAATAGTTGTTATTTAATGCGTTATGTCGGTATTCCTTATTAATTTAGAGGCTGAAATAAATGTCTTGACGCATTCCCGTGCATCGGAATACCCTAAAACAAGTATCTGAACGTATTCCTTTGCACGGGATAAGGCTCGGACAAGTGTCTGAACGAATTCCGATGCACGGGATAAGGCTCGGACAGGTGTCTGAACGCATTCCGATGCACGGGATAAGGCTCGGACAAGTGTCTGAACGCATTCCCATGCAAGGAATACCGTCGCGACGAATAATTCGGTTTTATCCCCCGAAAACGACCTTTTAAAATTGCCCGTAGCAATAGAAATCGAGATAAAGAACGCCGATAAACCGAGAAGGCAAGGGTAGGAATTTTATAAAATTCTGGAGGAGGCATCAGGAATGTTGCCCTATTGTTAAAATTTTTTTGCCTGATTTGATAAAAATATTTGGTCATTCAAAAAACTTTTGCTAATTTTACATCCTGAAACAAAAGCACCAATGATGATGAGAAAAAATCTAAACCAATTCGCCGCCTTAATCGCGGTATTATTACTAACAATAACCAGCGTGGATGCGCAGAACCAATGGAATTACTGGTATTTTGGCAACAATGCAGGGCTTAATTTTAATAGTGGGTCGCCAGTTCCTGCCTTAGGAGGGCAATTTGCCGGAACCGAAGGTGGGGCATGTTACAGCGACCCGACCACGGGGAATTTGATGTTCTACACCGATGGGCGATTGGTATGGAATAGAAACCATGTTCAAATGCCTAATGGTTTTGGATTGATGGGCGGCTTCACCCAGTGTTCGCAATCTTCCATGATAGTTCCTTTGCCAGGGAGTAATCACCTTTATTATCTCTTCACTGCCGATGAAAACGGGACGGGGAACGGAATACGATATTCCGTCGTGGATATGAACCTCGCGGCAGGCTTGGGGGATGTGGTCTCTACACAAAAAAATATCTTGATGTACATGCCTGCTTCCGAGCAACAAACGTATGTAAGGAAGGCTAACGGCGTGGATTATTGGATATTAAGCCATGAAATAAATACGAATACTTTTAGGGCATATACATTGTCGTCAACAGGTGTTAGCGCGACTTATGTTTCCTCATCTTTAGGGGCAGTAATTAATACCGGAGGACAACAAATAGGGTATTTAAGACCCAATCATATCGGAACGAAACTGTGCAAAGCAGCACGGTATTTGTACCTCTACGAGTTGTTTGATTTTGATAATTCCACAGGCGTTGTTTCCAATGTAATGACGATGAACAATCTGAATTTAGGTTATGGAGCCGAGTTCTCAATTGATAATACCAAGCTCTATGTTCATACCAGCAACCCCGGGCAAGTCTATCAATATGATGCCACCGCAACAACGCAAGCGGCATTGAATGCTTCTCGCACTCCGGTCGGATCTACCTCTTCTACTTGGGTTGGACCTTTGTTCATGGGCAAAGATTGCCGGATATATATGGGTAGGTATCAGGTAGGTTCTTTAGGAGTTATCAACTTCCCTAACCTTACCGGCAATGCTTGCAATTATGTGGATAATGGAGTAGGGCTTGGCGGACCTACCAGCCAGTTAAGCTTACCTAATTTTAATTACGATTGGAATCCTTGTGAAATAATTACCGCAGCCTTTACCTGGACTACTCCCTGCGTGGGAGATTCGACTATGTTTCATAATTCCTCCGTGTATCATATTGCTTCTAATAGTTGGTTCTTTGGGGATAATGGGTCAGGACCGAATGATAGTTCAACCCTCGTGAATCCCGCCCACTTCTATACCACCGCAGGGAATTATAATGTAATGCTTATTGTCGTGGATTCATCAGGAAATATAGATACCGTAGTGCATCAAGTAACCGTCAATCCAATGCCTTCCGTGAATCTCGGCAACGATACTACCCTTTGTACCGGACCTGCCCTCACCCTGAATGCAGGAAATGTTGGAGCTACTTTTATCTGGAATACAGGAGCAACAACACAAACTATCACTACCGATACCTCCGGCACTTTTTGGGTAATCGCCAATTACGGCGTATGTGTAGATACCGACAGCGTAACAATCACCTTCCTCCCTATGCCGGTCGTGAACCTTGGCAATGATACCACCCTCTGCTTAAACCAACCCATCACCTTAGATGCAGGAAACGTAGGCTCCACCTATCTCTGGTCGAACGGTGCTACCACGCAAACCATTTCTCCCACTTCTTCAGGAGTATATTGGGTCATCGCAAACCTGAACGGATGTTTAGACCAAGATTCCATCACAGTTACTTTCATCCCAATTCCAACAGTCTATCTCGGCAGCGATACCACCCTCTGTGTAGGGATGAATATCACCCTCGATGCAGGAAATGTCGGCTTGAATTACCTCTGGTCAACAGGTACGAATACCGAAACAATCAACGTAACCACTTCCGGAAATTACTGGGTGAAGGTTACGCAGAATGTATGCTTCAATTACGACACCATCAACGTAACTTTCGTCGCTGCACCCGTAGTCAATCTCGGTAACGACATCAGTGTCTGCTTTGGCGTTCCCGTTTCCTTAGATGCAGGCAATCCAATCGCCACCTATCTTTGGTCAACCGGTGAAACAACAAGAATAATTTCTCCCACCACTTCAGGAACCTACATCGTGGTTGCATCTATCGGCACTTGTTGGGATTCCGACACCGTATTAGTTACCTTTAATCCCTTGCCAATCGTTCACCTCGGTCCTGATAAAACATTATGCACCGGAGAAACCCTCACCCTCGATGGTGGCAATGCCGGAGCCACATACCAATGGTCCAATGGAGGCACCGATGAAACAACAAACATCACCACTCCCGGCACTTATTCCGTAATAGTTCACAATGGCGGATGCACCAACAGCGACACCATCAACGTAGCCTTCATCACCATGCCGACAGTCAATTTAGGTCCCGACCAAATCCTCTGCCAAGGCGAATCCGCATTATTAAATGCCGGCAATGCAGGATTACTATTCTCTTGGTCCAATTCATCCACCACTCAAACCATCAAAGCCGCCGTTACGGGCACTTATGTCGTCTGCGTAAATCATTTAGGATGCAAAGCATACGACACCGTCAACATCCTCATTGATTCCCCACCGCCAATACCATTACGAAAAGACACCGCCATCTGCCCAGGCGACCAAATGCAACTTAGTGCCGGCAAAGGATTCAAATATTATTCATGGTTACCCGGCAGAGAAACATCCTATCAAATCATTATTTATAACCCCGGAACCTACATCGTCAACGTCATAGACACCAACAATTGCCCCACCGAAGCATCCGTCCTCGTTCGCGAATTCTGCCCATCCCAAATGTTTATCCCCAACGCCTTCACCCCCAATTCCAACGGGATAAACGACATGTTCCTCGCATACTGCGACGGAGCCATAGACTTCCACATGTACATCTTCAATCGCTGGGGAGAACTCGTCTTCGAATCCACCGACATTGGGCTCGGATGGGACGGAACCTACATGGGAACCGATGCCCAAGCCGGCGTATATATCTACAAAATAGATTACAAACTGATGGATTACACCGAAATCAAAAAATACTCCAAAGTAGGCAACGTCAACCTCACAAGATAACCATTCCCGATCAAGATTAATAAAATCCTCACGACCCCCATCGTGAGGATTTTTTTTGCACCCCCACCTTAAACTTTAAACCCTCTTATGGCGCGTCCCCAGCTGCCTCCCACCAAAGTCCCCACCAACAGGCAGCTACGGTCGGGCTGTTCGGGGGTGCCGT
The DNA here is from genome assembly GCA_903844645.1 of uncultured Bacteroidota bacterium. Taxonomy (GTDB): domain Bacteria; phylum Bacteroidota; class Bacteroidia; order AKYH767-A; family JABDAW01; genus JABDAW01. Next base: position 77,938 of record CAIMUP010000014.1, on the reverse strand, counting down.
ACCTGCCTCCCCCACGAAAAGTCCCCACCAAAAGGCAGGTACAAACCCCTACCATCCCTCGCGCAGTGGAACCCAATAGTCCCCCAAACCCAAATCCCGACGCTGATAATCCAAGTCCCGACGCTAAAAATCCAAGTCCCGACGATGATAATCCAAGTCCCGACGCTAAAAATCCAAGTCCCGACGATGATAATCCAAGTCCCGACGATGATAATCCAAGTCCCGACGCTAAAAATCCAAGTCCCGACGATGATAATCCAAGTCCCGACGATGAAAATCCAAGTTCCAACGATGAAAATCCAAGTTCCAACGATGAAAATCCAAGTTACTGCGAATGAAACCTAAAATCGAACGAAGGAATCCCTTTATAAAAGAATCCCGCGAGATGGTTTTAAACGGAATTTACTTGAAATAACCGCTCTTCACCTCCCCATAAGTCGGGAAATCGTTACAATGCCACATCCCCAACACCGTTCCATTCTTCAACAACACCAATCCCGGATTCGAACGGATAAAAGTCTTCAAAGCCGTCTCATCGCAAAGATAAAAATCGTATAAAGCCTGGTTCTCGTGCTTGAATTTGTCAATCGTTTTCGCATCCGTCGCCGTCAGCGCAATCATATTTAATGAATCCTTCCGAGCCGCATCATAAAAGTCATTAATCTTTTTCATCAGCTCCTTATCCTTATCCGATTTATTCAAATCATAACTCACCAAGAAGAAACTAAACTTCTTATCCGTCAAAAATTTGCGGGTATATAACGTGTCATTATCGTCCACATCGCCACCCAGCAAGTCCGTCAATTTAAAATCATGAATCGGAGGATGCGTCCCTTCCCTGATCATTTTATTTTTCGTTTCCTTCCACTTCCACGTCGAATCTTGCCAAGGATAATTCTTCTGATTAAACTCTTTCGCAACCCCGTCTTTAGTATAAATCAAGGTCGTCGCGAAGCTATCCGTTACCGCATTCGGAGGCATCTTCATCGCCTCCAGAATGTTCGTTCCTATTTTATAAGGACGCAAATCCACCACCGGCAAATGACGGTAACAATGCACCGCATATCCTGTAGAAACCGCAAAGCCAAGGATCGTAACAATCAATCCGATCTTCTCGCTGAACATGCAAGTTATATTTTTTCGTTGTAAGAGAATCGTGCCCGTAAGGATGAATAACGCAACATCTTTCGAGAAGGAAGTCCAGGGTTTCAGGTGCATGAAATCGCCAAAACATCCACAATCTTTCACCACATCGTTCCACGCCGAATAAAAAGTAAGGAACGAAAAGAAAACAATCAATAAAAACAACAACCAAGAGAAGAATTTCATCCGATATCCTATCAAAGTTACCACTCCCAAGCCTATCTCGAAGACCGATAAGAAGATGGCAAGGTATAACGAAACATCTTTCATCCAATGTAATGTGCTTACCAGAAAGGAGAAATCTTTCATCCAGGTATTCGCAAAGACATCGAAGTATTCATTAAGTTTATAAGAGAACCCAAGCGGGTCATTGACCTTTATCCAACCTGAAAAGATGAATAAAGGACCTACTAAAAAACGGAAGATGGTGGTTAAGATTTTCATATTATTTTTATTTTGGTTAAGACCTATCTTTGCAGTCTGTTATTATTTTATTAGAGTGCAAAGTAAGTCAATTAGAATTAAGTTTATATGAAGAACGAAAACAATCCTTTTTATCGCAAACAAACCATCAACTGCAATGGTAAGTTAATCAGCCTTGACACTCCCATAGTAATGGGTATCCTGAATCTTACTCCCGATTCCTTCTTCGATGGGGGTTCTTATAAAACCGAACAAGACATCCTTCATAAAGTAGAACAAATGATAACAGAAGGTGCATCTATCATTGATATTGGAGCTGTATCCACCCGCCCTAATGCCGCGGTAATTAGTATTGAAGAAGAGTTGTTGCGCTTGATGCCTGCCATCAAATTAATCAGGAAAGAGTTCCCTGAAATACCTTTATCTATTGATACTTTTCATGCCGAAGTCGCCACTGAAAGTATCAATGAAGGGGCTTCTATTATTAATGATATTGCTGGCGGCACGATGGATGACAAGATGTTTGAAACCATTGCCAAGTATAACATTCCGTATATCCTGATGCACATTCAGGGCACTCCCGCGACTATGCAAATCAACCCTGTTTACGATAATATCATTACCGAAGTGATGGATTATTTCATCTTAAAGATAAACCGATTACATACGCTCGGCGTGAACGATCTAATCATTGATCCGGGATTCGGATTCGGAAAAACATTGGAACATAATTACGAACTCCTAAACAAACTTGCCTTATTCCAAATGCTCGAATGCCCCATTCTGTGTGGCATTTCGAGGAAGTCCATGATTAATAAAGTCCTCCATACCAAGCCTGCTGATGCCTTAAACGGAACGACCGTTCTGAACACGATTGCCTTATTAAATGGTGCAAATATCCTCCGTGTGCACGATGTAAAACCTGCCGTAGAAGCCATCAAACTGGTAAATCACATCCAGAATAACTAATTTTACCCCCGCTTTAATACAATACCAATGGATTTATTTCAAATAGGTTTCCTCACGATCAGGCTGCTCGACATCCTCGACATAATCCTCGTGGCATACCTTTTATATCGGTTATACAACCTCCTGAAGGGCGGCGTAGCGATCAATATTATCTTCGGCATCCTGCTTATCTACATCTTTTATTGGCTCTTTCAACACGTCTTCCACATGCAGATGTTGGGCACTATCTTCGGACAATTCATCGGCGTAGGATTCATCGCGCTCATCATCGTTTTCCAGCAAGAAGTACGGCGATTCCTCATCCTCCTCGGTTCCAATACCTTTACCGGAACGACGACCTTCGGCAAGCAATTCATCAATTGGAACAGGGGAGAGGAAAAGGAGGAAAACCTGACCATCGCCCCGGTATTAAATGCTTGCAAACACCTCTCGAAAACCAATACCGGTGCCTTGATTATCCTTGCCAAAAGCACCGAACTCCGGTTCTATACCAACACGGGCGACATCCTCGATGCCGACATTTCCAAACGATTAATTGAAAGCATATTCTCCAAAAACTCGCCCCTGCACGATGGCGCGATCATCATTTCTCATAATAAAATCAAAGCCGCCAGATGCGTACTCCCCGTTTCCGAAAACCAGGAACTGCCCCCGACCTTGGGAATGCGCCATCGCGCTGCTATCGGAATCACCGAACAAACCGATGCCATAGCCATCGTAGTATCCGAACAAACTGGCGAAATAGCCCTCGCCAAAGACGGGCAAATAAACCTCAACATCTCCATCGAAGAATTGGAAAGAACACTCCAAAACGAGTTATAATTCCCCATCATCCCCATCATCCTTTTATTGCACCGACCCAAAAAGGTCGGTATCATAAAAGGAATAGGGACGGGATTACAAATCCCTAAAAGCTGGGTTGCTGGCAAAACTCATCCAACTCCTAGGAAAACTCCTCGAGTTACTGGCAAAACTCCTCGAACTCCTAGGAAAACTCTTCGGGTTACTGGCAAAACTCCTCGAACTCCTAGGAAAACTCTTCGGGTTACTGGCAAAACTCCTCGGACTCCTAGGAAAACTCCTCGAGTTACTGGCAAAACTCCTCGCCAAGCACCCTTTTTCACTCGGGAAGCACCCTTTCCAGGTTTTAGACCTCTTTTTACGTTGAAGAAAGGATGGGAAAGGGAGGAAGGAGCGCGTGATGAGCATGCAATTCAAGGATTCCATACCTCAAGAATTCGCAAAAGAAAGAAAAGGTGAACCGGAATGTCTTGGAATTTTGTAGTATTGCAGGCATGAAAAGGGAAATATTAGTTGGCATGTTTGTAGTTACTTTCAATTTTTGTTGTTCCCCACAAAATGGTACATCTGAAAAGAAAATGATTAATGACTCTATATTTAAGATTGAAACAAACTTGAGTGCCTTTGGCGTTGAATCAGATAATTTCCCTTCAATAGATGGATGTATAGACTTCCTGCATGATTCGAGTGGCTTTATAAAATCATATTATAATCCAGCATTTAAAGGTACTACCTATTCCTTATCTCATATCGAAATAAAAAGAGTTATGGAACTACTTCAAAATGCTGATTTGGAAAAGCTAAAGAACGAATATAAAGTTGGAATGAGCGACCAACCAACATCAACAATAACAATATACACTTCAAAGCGAAAGTTCATAATTAAAGATTATGGTTTAGAAGGAGAATACCCATTAAAAGAATTGTATAAAATTGTCTATAAGTTTTGATTGATAGTTTTTCATTCATCCTTTTATGATAGCATCCGCTCTGGCGGTGCTGCAATAAAAGGATGATGATGAATGTGAATAGTATCCTCATTACGCCGATGTAATTCGTAATTTTGCGGCATGATTATATTACTTTTCTCGAATGGATTTACCGCATCTCCTCAACCTTTATAAGCAAGATTCACGAACGCATCAGGTCATTAATTTCATTGACAGGAAGGAGCGGCATTTGCATCTGAATGGCTTGTCGGGATCATCGGATGCTATCGTTTCTTCTGTCGTGGCGGCGGAGACTGAATGCTCGCACCTTTTTATTATGAAGGATAAGGAGGAGGCTGCTTACTTCTTGAATAATCTGGAGAATCTTGCTGGGAATCGTGTGGTGTTATTCTTCCCCGCATCTTACAAGAAGCCTTACCAAGTCGAGGAAATTGACAATGCCAATGTGTTGCAGCGGGCAGAGGTTTTGAATCGCATTACCAAGACCGAAAGGGGTGTGATGATCGTCAGTTATCCCGAGGCTTTGAATGAGAAAGTGGTGACGCGGAAGAACCTTTCTTCGAATACTATCGACATTCATCTTGGCGAAACGCTGTCTGTTGATTTCATTATTTCTTTCATGAATGAGTATGAGTTTGAGCGTACTGATTTTGTTCTGGAAGCCGGTCAGTATGCGGTTCGTGGCGGTATTGTTGACATCTATTCTTTCGCTAATGAACTGCCTTACAGGATAGAATTCAATGGCGACAAAGTGGAATCCATTCGTACCTTTAATCCTGCTGATCAACTGTCGGAACAGAAGCTATCGCGCATCACGATTATCCCGAATGTGCAGACGAGATTGCTGAAGGAGAGCCGAGAATCGTTCTTCCAGTTCATCAAACAGGAGACTGTTATCTGGACTAAAGACTTGTCTTCTGCGCTTGTATATATTGACTTGGAATATGAGAAGATAACGCTGGCGTATGAGGAAATACAGAGCACGATTTCACATCTTACTCCTATTGAATTATTCGATAACAAGTCAGCTATTTTGAATGAGATTAACATGTTTAAAGTAATCGAGTTCGGGAGGAACTATTACTATAAAGATGCTGCCGAAATTATGTTTAATATCATCCCGCAGCCATCGTTTAATAAGAAGTTTGACTTGCTTACGGAGGCTCTTATTGCTAATACTAAAAAGAGTTACAAGAACTTCATCTTCGCTGATGCAGCGCGGCAGATAGAGCGTCTCTATGCCATCTTCGCGGACATCGGAAAGGACATTGTTTGCTATCCGATTCTGTTGTCCTTGCATGAAGGTTTTATAGACAATGATTTGCGTGTGGCATGCTATACCGACCACCAGATATTCGACCGCTATCATCGCTTCCGGTTGAAGCAAAACTATAACAAGAACGAAGCTCTTACAGCGAAGGAAATATACAACCTCAAGCCCGGTGATTTCGTTACACATATTGATCATGGTGTGGGGCGTTTCGCTGGGCTTGAAAAGATGGAGGTGAATGGTAAGATGCAGGAGGCGATTCGCTTGGTATATAAGGACAATGACATACTTTATGTCAGCATACATTCCCTGCATCGCATCGCGAAATATAGTAGCAAGGAAGGCTCTGTTCCTATCCTCAATAAGCTCGGCACAAAGGCTTGGGAAAACCTTAAACAAAAGACCAAGAAGAAGGTCAAGGACATTGCAAAGGACTTGATTGCCTTGTATGCTAAACGCAAGCAGCACAAGGGTTTCGCGTTCTCTCCCGATACTTATCTTCAGAATGAATTGGAGGCTTCGTTCATCTATGAGGATACTAAAGATCAAGTCAAAGCGACGATTGATGTGAAGAAGGATATGGAATTACCCATGCCGATGGATCGTTTGATCTGTGGCGATGTGGGCTTCGGCAAGACAGAGATTGCGATCCGCGCAGCGTTCAAAGCAGTAACCGACAGCAAGCAGGTGGCGATCTTAGTTCCCACGACTATATTGGCTTTGCAGCATTACAACACGTTCAAGGAACGCCTCAAAAACTTCCCTTGCAATGTGGATTATATCAACCGATTTAAGTCGGCTAAGGAACAGCATGAAACCCTCAAGAGATTAGAGGAAGGGAAGCTCGACATCCTCATCGGGACGCATCGGATATTGAGTAAAGATATTAAATTCAAGAACCTCGGTTTGTTGATTATTGATGAAGAACAGAAGTTTGGTGTGGCATCGAAAGAGAAGTTGAAGGCTCTTCGCATAAACGTTGATACCCTTACGCTCACGGCGACTCCGATACCTCGTACCTTGCAGTTTTCTTTGATGGGTGCGCGTGATTTATCTATTATCAACACGCCGCCCGCGAACCGATACCCTGTAAAGACCGAAGTCCATTCGTTCAATGAAAAGATTATCCGCGATGTCATTCGCTATGAGGTGGATCGCGGAGGGCAAGTGTTCTTTGTCCACAATCGCATTCAGGACATCCATGAGCTTGCTGCGATGATCAAGAAATTGGTGCCGGATGCCACGGTGGCAGTGGGTCATGGGCAGATGGACGGCGACCAACTGGAGGATGTTTTGATGACTTTCATCGAGGGCGATTCGGATGTGTTGGTCTCTACGACGATCATCGAGTCGGGGCTTGACATCTCGAATGCGAATACCATAATTATCAACCAGGCGCAGAACTTCGGCTTGTCGGATTTGCATCAGATGAGAGGACGTGTGGGACGGTCGAATAAGAAGGCGTTCTGTTACCTGCTAACGCCGCCACTTTCGGTGCTGACGACGGAAGCAAAGCAACGATTAAAAGCCATCGAGGAGTTCTCTGACCTCGGCAGCGGCTTCAATATTTCGATGCGCGATCTGGACATACGCGGTGCCGGAAACTTGCTTGGTGGCGAGCAAAGCGGATTCATTTCGGAGATTGGTTTTGAGATGTATCACAAGATACTTAACGAAGCGATTCAGGAATTGAAGGAGACCGACTTCAAGGATTTATTCGCTGCCGATACGAATGATAAAACGCCCATCAAGTTTGTGCATGATTGCACGATAGATACCGATTTGGAGATACTGATTCCCGATGAATACGTGAGCAGTATCAAGGAACGGATGAGCCTCTACAAAGACCTCGACGACATCGAAGAAGAGGAGAAGCTGGTAGCTTTTGAAAAGAATTTGATTGACCGCTTCGGACCCATACCACGAGAGGTAAAGGAGTTATTAAATGCAGTGCGGCTGCGGGAAATGGCTATCCGCATCGGATTTGAAAAGATAGTTTTGAAGAACAACAAACTCATCGGATATTTCATCAGCAATCAAAATTCGCCCTTCTATCAAAGCGAAAATTTCTCCAGGATTCTCCTCTTCGTACAGAACAATTCCCGCCTCTGCAGGATGAAGGAAGGACAGGGAAAGTTAAGTCTTACTTTCGATGGGATACGGACGATTGAGGAGGCGATACGGGTGATGAAATCTTTTCAATAAAGAGTATCGGAAACGACTTGGATTTATTTCTTTATCTCGACAAGGAAATACTTATCCTTTGTTTCCTTATATTCTTCACCACCTATCACATCGGTCTTAAATAAAAATTTGTAATCATCTATCCATTTAAAATGGGTAGGGTCTTGTTTATCTAAGAATAATCGGATAATCTTCTTTGTTTTGAGATTTTCCACAATAACTACTCCTTTCATTGGATCGTCCATGTGATAAAAAAAGCAATATCCATAATAAATATAAGAAGGAGAATAATTAGGCATATTATTTAAAAAGTCTTTTTCTCCATTATTCTTATCAATCAAAAAATATCCTGATGATTCCCAATAGTTACCTATTACTAAGTAGCATTTTAATCTTTTATTCTCACCACTATACACATATTCCTTCTTGTCCCAATTGAATGTATCCAGCATTAGTGAATCTTTAAACTCTTTGAACTTCCCATTCAATAAGGGCAATCTTAATATCCCATTCTTTTTTTTAATAATGGATGTATCTAAGATAAAATCATTCTTTTTTTCTATCCCATGCGAGTAGAAATACCCACTATCCACCTCCATCAATTTATAATCCACAGTGTCTTTGATGACTTTCAATTGTTGTGCATTGGCGAGGGATGCTGCAATTATTACAGCTACTGAAAGGAGTATATTGGGGAGTCTCATGGGGCGAAGATAGGGATAATTTCATTCATCGGGGGAGAAGTTCTTATAAAGCCTCATCCCCAACCCTTCTCCAAGGGAGAAGGGGGCGTGGGAATTCACTCCTATTATATAGGTATCATTTTGGGGAAGAATATAAAATAAGTGGTTTATAGCGTTGCCGACTTAGGGATGGGTCTAAATAATGTTATTTACTGCGTTGCCGAATTAGGGATCGGTCTAATTAATGTTATTTACCCCGTTGTCGAATTAGGGAACGGTCTAAACAATGTTATTTACTGCGTTGCCGAATTAGGGAACGGTCTAAACAATGTTATTTACTGCGTTGCCGAATTAGGGAACGGTCTAAATAATGTTATTTACTGCGTTGTCGAACTTCCTGAACATGAAAAGCACTTGTTTTTTATGGAAAATCTTGCCGGATTTCGCAAAAGTGGCGTTATTTGGAATTTAGACCTATTTTGGAACGATTTGAAGGAGGTAATTTTTTTCCTAAATTCTTGCTGTTTTCAGAGAAATCGCAGGTTTTGATGAAATCGGCAGAAAGGGAGGGGAGGATATTATTTTATTAAATAGGGGTAAGGATTCCGAAATACGGGATTCTTATTTAATTAAATACCAAAGCGCAAGCCAAGGCAACAGCATTGCTTCATTTTATTAAAAATAGGAATGGGCGGGAGGGAATTTAGCTTGCTTTGATCATCATCAGGGCTCCGGTAATGAGGATATTGAGGATGGCTAAGGGGATGAGGATTTTCCATCCGAGCTTCATTAATTGATCGTACCGGAAGCGGGGGATGGTCCACCGTACCCACATAAAGAAGAAGATAAAGGCGAATATCTTGGCGAAGAAAAATCCTACTCCGAGCAGGGTAACGGCATTGTGAGACAAGCCGAGGCTGTGAATGAACGGGAAGTTGTATCCCCCGAAATACAGGGCTGCCATTACTGCCGAGGAAACGAACATATTAATGTATTCAGCAAAGAGATAAAAGCCTAACTTCATGCTGCTGTATTCGGTATGGAAGCCTCCGATGAGTTCGGTTTCGCACTCGGGCAAATCGAAGGGTGTTCGGTTGGTTTCGGCGAATGCGCAGATAAGGAAAATAAGGAATGAAAGGGGTTGGACGAATACGTTCCAGTGGATTCCTTGTTGTTGCTCTACAATGGTTTTCAGGCTTATCGAGCCACTCATCATTACAATCGGAATGAGGGCTAAGCCCATGCTTATTTCATAACTTATCAACTGGGAGGAAGCGCGGATAGCTCCTATCATGGAGTATTTATTATTGGAAGCCCATCCGCCTATCATGATGCCATAAACTCCCATAGATACGACACCGAAGACATAGAGGATTCCGATATTTATGTCTGCTACCTGAAGCGAGAGAATGTGCCCATTAATAGAAAGCGAGTCGCCCCAAGGGATGACGGCACTGGAAATACAGGCTGTAAACATGGCGACACATGGACCGACCACAAAAAGGAATTTATCAGATGGATTGGGGATAAACTCTTCCTTCATAAACATCTTTACTCCGTCTGCCAGCGGTTGGAGAATGCCGAATGGACCTGCTCTGTCGGGACCGATACGGTCTTGCATGAATGCAGCTACTTTTCTTTCGGCATAGGTAGAATACATGGCGACAAAAAGCGATACGCTGAAGATAAAGACGACTAATATTGCCTGGTAAATTAAGATTGTGATGTCCATGTTTTATTCTTTTCCTTCGGTTAATATTTGTTTGCTTACCATCTCTACGGAGTTCAGGTTAATGCGGTGTGGTGGGGCTTTAAGGACGTAATGGTTCTGGGAGATGACGGATGTTTTATTTATTTTACGAGGTCCTTCTATCGTCCAATCGTTAATATCTTTCTTCTCGAATCGGCACTCGTTGCATATAAATTCATCTACTTCCCCGAACTCGTCTTTGCGACCGGTAACACGGTATATTTCGGTCTTACCGTGCATCCATAGGGCTACTTTTCCACTACATTTTTGGCAGTTGCGATGCGCATCCATGGGGTCCACATACCATACCCTCGACTTGAAGCGAAAGGTCTTGTCGGTAAGGGCACCTACGGGGCAAACGTCTATCATATTACCGGAGAAATCATTATCAATAGCATTAGCGATGTAGGTACCGATCTCGGCAGTATCACCTCTGCCTAATACGCCATGTACGCGGTTGTCCGTAATTTGATCTGCCGTCTGAACGCAGCGGTAGCAAAGGATGCAACGAGTCATGTGCAGTTGAATGTTAGGACCGATATCTATCTTCTCGAATGTTCTTCGTGGCTCCTCGTAACGGGTCTTTGCGACACCATGTTCATACGCCAGGTTCTGCAGGTCGCATTCACCGGCTTGGTCGCAAATAGGGCAGTCGAGAGGGTGGTTAATCAATAACATTTCTACTACACCTTTCCTTGCTTCCAGCAATTCTGGAGAAGTAATGTTTAGTACTACCATCCCTTCCTGGACAGGCGTAGAACACGATGCCACAGGCTTCGGCATGGGGCGGGGATCCTTCGCAGAACCTTGTGCAACCTTCACGATGCAAGTGCGGCATTTGCCACCACTACCCTTCAGTTTGGAATAGTAGCACATAGCAGGCGGAACAATCTCTCCACCTATTTTCCGTGCTGCATTTAAGATAGTGGTTCCGGGTTCAACCTCTACTTCGATTCCGTCTATTGTTAATTTTATCATAGCGGTGCAAATATAAATAATGCCACGCTAATGACAAGTAGTATTATTTGAAATGGGAATAACTTAAAACTCAAACTTCAATGATTTGAGCTGGGCTTCGGTAGGGTTTTTATAAACAAAGTAACGAGTACTCACTTCGTGAATGAGGCTGTCTTTATTTACCATCGTTTCCAAGCCTTCAAGGGCATAGATATATCCAATAATAGCTGTTGGTTTACCATCGCGGAGGGCGGCATCAACCAAAGGTGGGAGTAGGGGGCAGCGTTCATCTTCAAAGAGGTATCGGCTGGTTATTTTCTCCTTGGAATAGAACATGATTTGCCATTGAAGATAAGGGTCAAGGGAGTAGGCGTAATGGATATTATTTGTTTCGAGATAAGTAGTTAATTCATCTATGTTTTGTTGCTCGGTATGTTGTTTATTCGGCATTTCGGGAAGCGTGGAATAATCTCTAAATTCCAATACAGAGCATACACCGAGAAGAATTACTACAATCAGGACTCCATTCATTAGCATTTTGAATATTTTAGTATTCATTGCAACCGATGTAAATTCCACCCCTATCCACAATACCAGATAACCGCTTAAAGGTAGCAGGTAGCGGGATGAGAAACCTTCTTTAAGGATAAAAATATAGCTCATCGTGAGGAGGGAGGACAGCATAAATACCGATGCGATAGGATGCTGTTTCTTGGAATACATTCTATACAATTGAATGCCCATTCCCAAGCAAATAAATCCTATCCAAACAAGTGATAGAATGCCGCTGAATGTGCCTGTTTCCGTGCTTTCGCCTGGGTCTATCATGCCGGCGAAATGGTTGAATAATAGTTCTGGTAATGCGGTTATTGTTTGCATTAAATGGGGAATGGAAAAGATGGTGGGAGACCAATAATCGGAATCTTTATGCGGAATTAGTACCTTGATTAATGCCATACAAATTACGATGCCTGCTATCAATAAAAGTACCTCCCTTATCCTTTTCTTATCCCAAAAAGAATAAACAATAATGGGTATCAATCCGGGTATCCAAAGGGGTTGCGAAAGGGTGATGATCCCGATAACAAATCCGATGATAAAACTTATGATTATACTCCTCTTGTACTTCAATTTTATTAACCAATAAATAGCCATCGCAGAGAGTGTAAATGCCGATAGATAGCCGCCTCGTGCCTTCATGGACCACACCGCCCAAGGGGGAATAAAAATTAATAACAGGGTTAATAACAGTGCTGTTTTTTTATTGTTTGATATTAGAAAAAAGGTTTTATAATAGAATACAATACCGATGCTCCAGAGTGATAGCATGGCTAATTTTAATGCCATTGTATTCATCCCGAAGAGCTTAAAAAAGAAGGCTCCAAAACAGTTTTCAATTGCTGAAAAACCGTAGCTTTGTCCATAGAAAAAGAGGGGAAATTCTTTACCTTCAGCGACATGTTTTGCCATTAATCCGACAATACTTTCATCGCCATCCAATAACAAGTTGCCACTCATTAATTGCGGTAAACGAGAGAGGAAACAAAGGACGATTAATAGGGTCGGGGTTGCAATTCCTGACCACCGTTTCGCTAATCCCATCCCTTTTTCCGCCTTTTGATTCATATTCATCGGCGGTAAAATAAAGAAATTTTGGAGGGATTTGATTTTAATTCATATCTCTCGGGAGAAAAATCCTTGAGGAGTTTGAGTCATAATTTCGGATTCAATAGCTATTCTGGTCATGCCAGCAGCTATTGTGGTCATACCAGCAGCTATTGTGGACATACCAGCAGCTATTGTGGTCATACCAGCAGCTATTGTGGACATGCCAGTAGCTATTGTGGTCAGATTAATTGCTCCGGTGAAGATTTTTAGGTTTAAAATGGCAGTTTTCAAAGGTAAAACCTGAAATTTCGGGGAATTCGGGCTGCGACTCTCTTTTATAAATGGGCAGGTTCCGAGGTTAATAAAACTATTGGGGCTATTTTAAAATAAAAAAGCCCTCCGAAGTGGAATCGGAGGGCTTGCTTTTGGGATTATTTCTATTAATTAAATGTCAATATTCGCATACTTCGCATTCTTCTCAATGAACTCGCGGCGTGGCGGAACATCATCGCCCATAAGCATCGAGAAAATACGGTCGGCTTCGGCTGCACTGTCTATCGTGACTAAGCGCAGGGTACGGGTTTCGGGATTCATGGTTGTTTCCCATAATTGCTCTGCATTCATCTCTCCAAGACCTTTGTAACGCTGCACTCCTACCGACTCTTCTTTACCGTCTTTCGCAATTTCTTTGATGGCTGCAATACGCTCTTCATCATTCCAGCAATAGCGTTGCTCTTTGCCTTTCTTCACCAAGTAGAGTGGGGGAGTGGCGATGTAAATATGTCCTAGTTCGATCAACGATTTCATGTAACGGAAATAGAAAGTCAGGATCAACGTCGTGATGTGACTGCCATCCACATCAGCATCGGTCATGATGATGATTTTATGATAACGGAGCTTGTCAATATTCAATGCCTTGCTATCCTCAACCGTGCCGATAGTAACACCCAGAGCAGTGAACATATTCTTTATTTCTTCGTTTTCATAGATGCGGTATTCCATAGCTTTCTCGACATTCAAAATCTTTCCACGTAGCGGAAGGATAGCTTGGAAACGGCGGTCGCGACCTTGCTTCGCAGTTCCACCAGCCGAATCTCCCTCGACTAAATAAATCTCACAAGCCCCAGGATCAGAATCAGAACAATCAGATAATTTCCCAGGCAAACCAGTGCCAGTAAGAACGTTCTTTCTTTGAACTAATTCCCTTGCCTTGCGAGCCGCATGACGCGCAGTTGCAGCAAGGATTACTTTATCAACAATCATCTTTGCCTCCCGTGGATGCTCTTCCAAATAATTATTAAGCATCTCGGAAACAGCTTGATCAACGGCAGCAGAGACATCCGAATTTCCCAACTTGGTCTTTGTCTGTCCTTCAAATTGAGGCTCCTGAACTTTCACAGAAATAACGGCAGTCAATCCTTCACGGAAATCATCACCTGCAATCTCAAATTTCACCTTCGTCAATAATCCGGATTTATCGGCATAAGATTTCAGAGTACGAGTTAAAGCACGACGGAAGCCCGCGACATGCGTTCCTCCTTCAATAGTATTGATGTTATTAACATAACTGTGAAGGTTTTCAGAGAAGGAAGAATTATAAACCATCGCCACCTCAACAGGCATCCCATTCTTTTCTCCTTCCATGTAAATCGGTTCGCGGATAAGCAATTCGCGGTTCGCATCCAGGTAAGCGACAAACTCCTTCAAGCCGCCGCTACTGAAAAATGTCTCTGATGGATGCGCCCCTTCTGCATTCACTTCCCGTTCATCGGTGAGGGTAAGGGTGATGCCTTTATTCAAAAACGAGAGTTCGCGAAGGCGAGATGAAATAGTATCGTAATGATATACCGTGGTCGTGAAAATACTGCCATCGGGGGTGAAGGTAATCTTCGTTCCACGTTTATCGGTTTCGCCGATTACTTTTACAGGATACTGTGGTTTGCCGATATTATATTCTTGCTGAAAAATCTTTCCTTCCCTGAAAATCGTCGCCACCAACAGTGTGGATAAAGCATTCACACAGGACACCCCGACCCCGTGCAATCCTCCGGAAACTTTGTAAGAATCCTTGTCGAACTTCCCTCCGGCATGGAGCACGGTCATGACCACTTCCAAAGCTGAAATTTTCTCCTTTTTCATAATATCCGTTGGGATACCACGACCGTCATCGGTAACGGAAATGGAATTATCAGGATGGATCACCACATGAATGTTTTTGCAATGCCCCGCCAATGCCTCATCAATCGAGTTATCCACCACCTCATAAACCAGGTGATGCAATCCCCGAGCACCTGTATCGCCAATGTACATGGATGGGCGTTTCCGCACCGCTTCCAACCCCTCGAGCACCGTTATACTATCAGCACCATACTCGCTTTGTTCAATGTTTTCTTTTACTAATTCGTCCATATTATTATATTATTATTTTTTGTTTTATTATCTGTTATTAAGGTAGAAATGTTGGTAAATTCTATACGGGCAAATCTACAAAAAATTAATGACATGAATGCCCCATTGTTAATAACTTTTTTGCCCACCCCTTTATTTAATCAAAACAACCCCGATTTCCCCGTCTCCATCTGTCATTTCCCCATCCCGAACTGTCAGTTCATCATCCCGAACTGTCAGTTTGACATCCCCAACTGTCAGTTCGACATCCCCAACTGTCAGTTCGACATCCCCAACTGTCAGTTCGACATCCCCAACTGTCAGTTCGACATCCCCAACTGACAGTTGGGATTTTGATTTTACGATAGAAAATGACATAAATACCCCCTTTTCAGGCATTAAATAAAGGTAGCGGGGGTAAGGAATGGGTTAATGAATTTTCGTGCATTTATTAATGGTGAATAACATTGAATGCAACATGGAAATCGGTATTTTGGAGATTATTTAACATAAAATACCAGAAAAGGGTGAATGATTCCCGCTTAATTTTATTTCTTTGCGCCTTATAAAAACTATATACTATGTATAAAATTACCTTACTAATTGCCGCCGCGCTGTTCATCGTGAATGCCCAGGCACAGGATTTCAAAACCAACCACAAGGACAGTCATTACGAATTCACGGTTACGAAAGAATTTTCGGCTACCGATGTGAAAAGCCAAGGAAAATCGGGTACTTGCTGGACTTACAGCACCGAATCATTCATCGAAAGCGAACTAATCAGGATGGGCAAACCGAAGATAGATTTGAGCGAAATGTGGATTGTTCGGAATGAATACCAGGAACGCGCCCTGAATTTTGTCCGCCGCCAAGGCAAAGCCCAATTCGATGAAGGCGGCGAGCCTCACGACGTAATGAATGCCATCCGCAAGTACGGCATCGTTCCGCAAAACGCTTATCCCGGAGCGAACGACAAACCGGATCATATCGAGATGGTTTCCGTGCTCAAAGCCTACCTCGATGCCGTTATTAAACAGTCAAAATTAAGCGAACATTGGCTCGCCGGTTTTAATGGGATATTAGATGCGTACCTCGGCAAACGCCCCGATAATTTTATGTATGATGGTAAGAATTATACCCCCCTTTCCTTCGCCCAATTTATCGGTATCAACCCCGATGACTATATTGAATTCAGCTCCTTTACGCATCATCCTTTTTATAAACCGTTTATCATCGAAATATCCGATAATTGGGATAACGGCTCCGTGTATAACCTCCCCCTCGATGAATTTACAGAGGTCGCCAAAAGCAGTGTCGAGAAAGGTTTTTCCATTGAATGGGCTACCGATATGAGCGAGAAAACCTTCTCTTTCAAGAACGGCGTCGCCATCTGGACGGATACTTTGTGGGAGGATATGAGCAAGAAAATGCAGGATTCTATCTTTAATTACCCCGTCAAGCAAATGGTGATAACCCAGGATATGCGCCAAAAAGCGTTCGATAATCTCTCCACCACCGATGATCACGGCATGCATATTATAGGTAGCGCGAAAGATCAGGCGGGGACTCCCTATTTCTTGGTGAAGAATTCTTGGGGCACGGAAAAGAATGATTTGAAAGGATATTTATTCGTTTCCGAAGCATACTTCCAACTGAAAACGACCTGCATCTTGGTGAATAAAAACGCCGTTCCTAAGGAGATCGCGAAGAAAATCGGGATGAAATAATCCGCTCCTACTATCTCTCGGCTCGAGATGAATTCATTAAAAGAAAATCCTAATAAACCAATCATCGTTTGGCTGTTGTCGGGCTGTTTTCTCGTCTTCGCGATGGTCGTTATCGGGGGGATTACTCGCCTCACCAGCAGCGGGCTTTCCATCACGGAATGGAATCTGATCATGGGTACTATCCCGCCGTTGAACGACGCGGATTGGAACATCGCCTTCGAGAAATACCAGCAGACTCCCGAGTTCCAAAAGATTAACTTCGATATGCCTTTGTCGGAGTTCAAGTTCATCTTCTTTTGGGAGTTTATCCACCGTTTTATTGGGAGGTTTATCGGGGTGGTGTTCATCATTCCCTTCTGTTATTTCATCATCAAAAAGCGGTTCGATAAGGCGATGCAGCGCAGGGCTTTATTCCTGCTTTTCTTGGGGGCTTTGCAGGGCGTATTGGGTTGGTACATGGTGTATAGCGGCTTGCAGAATAATCCCCATGTCAGCCATTACCGTCTCGCGATGCACCTGATTACCGCCTTCATCACGTTCGGGTTCACGATGTGGTTTGCCTTGGATTTGATTTATCCGTCCTCGAAAGAAAATTCCATCCTGCAAAAGGACAACATTCTCTACCAACTCTCAAAACTTATTTTAGCCGTCATCACACTCCAAATCATCTTCGGAGCCTTCGTTGCGGGGCTGCATGCCGGCAAGGTTTATACCACGTTCCCGAAGATGGGGGAGGAATGGATTGCCTCTGCCATTACCGCTCTGGAACCGGCTTGGCGCAACTTCACGGAGAACCTCGCGGGGGTGCAATTCATCCATCGTTCCATTGCCTGGTTGCTGGTGATGTTGGTGGGCATGTATTGGTTTATCTCCACTCGTTTTGAGCTTACGAAACGCCAACGAAGTGCCGTCAAACACCTCGCTTACGTCCTCGTTTATCAATTCCTTTTAGGCATTTTTACCTTGATTTATTCTGTACCGATTGTGCTTGGGGTGCTGCATCAAATGGGGGCATTCTTCCTCTTCACAGCAGCCATTTATATGATGCACTCGATGCGGGAAAGGGGATAAATGATTCAGATTGGAGGGCTTTTTGGAATCGCCGCTGGCTCCGTGAGATGTGCCTCCCACTCCGTGAGATGTGCCGCTGACTCGGTGAGATGTGCCGCTAACTCCGTGAGAAGTGCCGCTCACTCGGTGAAAAGTGCCGCTAACTCCATGAAAAGTGCCGCTAACTCCATGGAAAGTGCCGCTAACTCCATGGAAAGTGCCCCCCACGCCGTGGAAAGTGCCCCCCACTCCGTGGAAAGTGCCCCCCACGCCATGGGGGGCGATTTCAAAATGGTTATTTACGCCCTAATTAATTAAGCGAGGACTGCTGTGGAATAGAAGAATATGGGTGGGCGATTACAACTTCGCAATGCTTTTCCAGAGTAAATCGGCGGATTGATCCCAACTGAAATCGTCCTTCCGAACGGTGCCTTTGGCGATCAAATCGTTCCTTAATTCAGTATCTTCAACCATCCGCATCATGCTCGCAGCAATACTTTGCGGGTCGTGAGGATTGACCAGCAATGCCGCATCGCCAGCCACCTCCGGCATGGACGTAACATTGGAGGTAATAACCGGAATACCGCTCTCGAAAGCCTCCAAAATCGGGATGCCGAAACCCTCGTAAAAGGGCACATAAGTCATCGCGAATGCACCGCCCATCAGCCTCGCCAAATCATCCTCCGCAACGCGACCGGTAAGATGAACATCGCCTGCATGTTTCATCGCATCAATCGTTTTAGCCTCCTCCGGAGTCCACCATTTCTTCGCCCCGACAATCAAAAGTTTGAAGGGCTGCGGATAATTATCCTTGAATAAATCGAAGGCGATAAGAAGGTTCCGGATGTTCTTCCTCGGCTGGATAGAACCGACAAAAATGAAGTACGGAGCATTGTCTGAATATTTGTTTCTGGTGTCCAGAATCTCCTCATTATTTAATGGCTTGAAGGCAGCATTCACGCCATTGTAGATTACATCAATCTTCCCCGAATCAACGCCGTATCGGGTACTAATATCCCTTTTCGAGAACTCGGAAACGGTCGCTATCCGGTCGGCACGCCTGGCGAAGCGTGGGAAATAATAATGGTAATATTGTTTAATCAGCCACGGGAAATGTTCAGGGTATTCCTCGAAGTTAAGATCATGAATGATGGACAACGATTTCACCTTCGTGGATAACGAAAGGTAGCCATCGGGGGAGATAAATATATCGGCTTTGATGGCTTTTAAAATACTCGGAATAGAATGCTCAAACCACCAATAAAACAAGATAGGATGCCGTGCCTGCGGACTAATCACGAGGGGGGTAATATTATCGGAGAAGAGGAATTCATCGTCGTAATCGCGGTCAAACAAAAAGAAGAAATGATGTTCGGGATGCGCGACCGTAATTCGTTTCATGGTGTTATAAATTACCGAACCGATCCCTTCGAGGCGGTCTTTCATCAGCAGGCGGGTATTTACGGCTATGTTCATCGTTTTATTTTTTATTCGCGGGGTCAAAATTAGGGAAAGGAGATGAATAATTTACCGCGCCATAATCTACTTTTGCGCAGCATGGAACATAAAACTCGGGGCATCATTTTTCACACCATAAAATATGGCGAAAGCGGCTTGGTGGTCAAGATTTTTACCGAGCATTACGGGCTTCAATCCTTCATCGTGAATAGTGTGCGGGGCAAGAAAAGCAAAATCAAGGCTGCCGTTTTTCAACCGCTGACGTTGGTGGATTTAATTTTCCAGATCAAGGAAAATCGCGGCTTGCAACGGATCAAAGACATTCGCGCCATGCCGATTTATCACTCCATCCACAGCGATATTGTGAAGAGTTCGCTGGTTCTTTTTCTGAATGAAGTGCTTTATAAATCCATCAAAGAGGAAGGGCATGCCGACCAACCGCTTTTCGATTTCGTCTTCTATGCTCTGCAAATTCTGGACTTAAAAACCGAGCTGTTGCCGAACTTTCATCTCTATTTTATGATTCAATTGAGCCGCTTGCTGGGCTTTTTTCCGCATGGCGAATGTTGCGATGCGACCCCGTATTTCGATTTGCGGGAAGGAACTTTTATTGCCTCTGATATTGAATTACTTATTACCCTCGATGCCACGATGAGCCGCCTTTTATTCAGCTTTATGAATGCCAATTTCGATACTTTGAATTCCCTTGCCATGACTTCCGCGCAGCGAAAAATATTGCTCCATAAACTGCTTTTGTTTTTCGAGCTGCACCTTGCCGCTTTCAAGAATCTGAAAACGCCTTTTATCCTAGAGGAGATTCTAAAATAATTCCCTGACCCTTTTATTCCCAGCCTTTTTTCCCTTTAATGCACCGCGAACAATGGGAAGAGGGGTGGGGAGGGTATTAATTTTGGTTAATACGTTGATATTCAACCCATCTGTAATATTCCATGAGCCATATAGACCACTCTATAAGCCGCAAATAGTATTCTATAAGCCGCAAATAGTATTCTATAAGCCGCAAATAGTATTCTATGAGACGCAAATAGTATTCTATGAGTCATAAATAGTATTCTATGAGACGTAAATAGTATTCTATGAGACGCAAATAGTATTCTATAAGCCTCAAATAGTTCTTTAGATGGTGGAAAAAATGGGGAATGGGGTGGAAATTTATTTCGGGAACGCCCAGCAATCGCCGGAGTGTTTGGAACCAGAGAAACGCCCTCCGAAAATAGTCCAATAAAAGTAATAGGTAAAATGGATATTGGTATAAAAATAACTGTCGTTGGCTCCCGGATCGCCTCTCGGGGAATGTAATTTGACGTTGTGCCGCAAAGTACGATCCGACAAATCGGCTGAAAGATTGCCGACATTGGCGCGAAGCAAGGTTTCATCGGGATAAGTGCCGCTGACATCGTCCAGATAATCGGTGAACGTCTTCCGAAAGCCCAGCTCGACGCCAATATCGAGGTTGTTCAGCAATTTATAATCGAAGCCGATGCCCAAAGGAATCGCGAATTGAGTCCGAGAATACGGCTCGGGATATTTTCCGCTTCCCAAGGTCTGCCCCTCGGTGCCCAAGGGCTGGAGGTCAATCCAATTTCCATTGATGCTATCCTGCGGATTAAAATGGAAAATCGCGATGCCGAGAAAAACATAAGGCGTGTATCGAGCACGAGCCAAGAACCCCGCCTGAAGCCCGAACAAATTGTAAACAATATTAGCCCCGACCTCGGAAATATTGGAGCGGAAATTAAGATTTCTGCCTCGGTTGGCGAGAATAGAATTTTGAGCATCAGAAGCCGCTATCTCGCCATTTAAGTACGTGGCGCGGGCAGAAAAATGCTTGTTGAAAACCAATGAAAAATGCGCTCCGAAGGCGAGTTTGGAAAATTTGTAAGAGAAATTATCATTCAAATCGCCGGTATAATTCGTTACTCCCGCCGAAAGCCCCATCCCGAAGTAGGGTTGAAACGGGTTTTGGGAATGAACGGGCTTCGCCAGAAAAAATAAAATAAGCAGCACAAGGATAGCCGTCTTGGACTTCATCAGCGGGAATTTTATTGGGAATAATTTCATATTTAAAGGCATGAACGGACTTTTTACGGGAACTATTTTAAAAAGTAATAGCTTTAAATTGATAGCCCCTGTCGGAAAAATGTTCCAGCATCCTCGGCAAGGTATATAGCATCCTTTCAGAGGCTTTCAGGCTGTCGTGGAAGACCACAATGGAGCCGCTTTTGGTGAATTTCAGGACGTTTTTCAAGCACCTTTCATTGGATAACGATTGATCGAAGTCGCCAGACAAGACATTCCACATAATAATCCGGTAGTTCTTCAGGATAAACTTCCCCTGCCGCCTCGTAATATGCCCGTACGGAGGGCGGAATAAGTCGGATTTAATGAACGATTCAGCCTGGGAAATGTCGTTGAAGTATTCGGAATTGGGAGACTTCCATCCATCCCGATGATTGTATGTATGGTTACCCACCGAATGCCCCGCCGCAAGGATAGATTGGTAGATAGTCGGGTAATTCTCCACGTTCTTCCCGATGCAAAAGAAGGTAGCCTGGGCATTGTATTTAGCCAGTATTTCCAACACTTTTTCGGTAACAATTTTTGTCGGACCATCATCAAAAGTTAGGTATATAACGGCGGAATTGGTATCCATACTCCAAATATAGCTTTTGAAGAGACTCTGAATAAACTTTGGGATAAGGAGCGGATAGATACTCATGAATATTTTTTATTGATTCATCATAAACTATCCTGAACAGAAGGCAAGAAACCTTCTTTTACAAACATTCTTTCGGGTAATACAAGAAGTATTTCTTTAGCGGAATCGTAATTACCGAAATCGTCTGTTGGTCGGATGCTGTGGCAATATCCACTATTTTTCCGTCTTTGTAAAGGAGATTTATTCTATCGTCCTCTTTTTTATAAGCAGGATTCGAGAGTAAGCCCGTCTGCACCATAAATGGAATCTCCTTTTGTTTTAAGCGGTACATCTTCATGGCTTTTTCTCTGGCTTTCTTGGTTTTGGTTCCATCAGGCGGGGAGGTAGAAATCTCCAAAGCATTCAATTTTCTCGTGATTAACTTCTCGCTTAATACCGACAAAATATCATCTCCGTGCTTCTGCCACACTTTTATCGAACCCATAATATCAAAGTCATCCAATTCCGCGAATAACTTGAGGTTGACAGGGTTTGATTCAAACTCTTTCTCCGAAAACTTATTATGCAAAAACCGCGAAAGGGTAGGGGAGCAGAACATTGGTTTCTCGGCAATGGCTAATTCTTTCGCTCGCTTCAAGATTGTTGCCAACAGAAACTCTGCTGACACGACAGTCTTGTGCAAATACACCTGCCAATACATCAACCGCCTCGCAAGGATAAATTTCTCCACCGAATAAATCCCTTTTGCCTCGATAACCAGCTTATCATTGTGTACATCCAACATTTTTATTAATCTATCCGTACCTATTGCGCCTTCTTCAACGCCTGTGTAGAAGCAATCGCGTTTCAAATAATCCAACCGATCCATATCTAATTGGCTGGAGACTAAGGAATGTAAAAACCTCTTAGGGTATTCGCCCTTGAAAATCTTGATTGCGGTAGTCAGTTTGCCTTTAAATTCAATATTCAGAGCCTCCATATACAGTTCCGAGAGCTTCTCATGGGTAATGCCTGTAACGATACTGTTTTCCAAAGCGTGAGAATATGGACCATGCCCAATATCATGCAATAAAACGGCAATCAGTACGCCATTACTTTCATCTTCGGTAATTTTTTGTCCCTTCGATTTCAGAACCTCCAATGCCATTCCGCACATGTGCATAGACCCTAAGGCATGTGCAAACCGCGTATGGATAGCACCGGGATACACCATGTGGGTCAAGCCCAATTGGCTGATTCTACGCAGTCTTTGGAAGTAGGGATGTTCGATAAGGTCGAATATCAAATCATTCGGGATGCTGATGAATCCGTAGATTGGGTCGTTAAAGATTTTCTTCTTGTTCAAAGCAATTTTATTTATGTTTAAGGGCGCAAAATTAACATTATTAATGGACAAATGACAAAGTTCTTAATAAAATTGCAGCCTCAATTCTTTTATGCTCCTTTTTCCTTTTTGAAATACTCCGTTAAATAGCATCTGAATGCCCAATATTGAATCCCCTTCAAATTGGTTAAAGATTAATTGCAAAGGTTTGAGAGCTAACGGCATCGCGTTTTCCTCTTTTTTTATTGAATGGAATAGAAAAGTAATCCACCAGAAATCTCTAATACCTTAATCACCTGTTCTCTGCTCACACCTTCAAATTCATCAATAAAGGTTTCTATGCTTTCGCCGGTTTCAAGATAATCGAATAAATTTTTTATCGGAACTCTGGTGCCGCTGAAAACGGGCGTTCCTCCTAATATTTCAGGGTCTATGTTTATTATAGAATTATTCATATTTTATTTATTTTATTCGGCGGCAAAGATAGGGAATTAAACGGATTGGTGGGTTCCTGGTTTTGAAATTCCTTGCGCAAGATTCAAAACCTTGCAGAAGAAAAACCTGAATGGATAGACGACATTCGATTTCATTAGCCTTCAGGTGTTAGGTTCAATAATCTTATCCCTTATCCAACTTTTTATCGCTTCATTATCCGATTTACCGTTAGCTATATTCAAGACAAATTCATATTTCTCATCTTGCGTTGCTTCTATATCAAATCCATCTTCCAAGAGCAGCATCCGCATCAATACATATCCTGTCCTTTTATTGCCATCTACGAAGGGATGATTGAGAACAATACTTTCAATTACAGCAGCCGCTTTTTCTAACGTAGTAGCATAAAGCTCTTCTTGGTCAAAAGTCTGGAATGGTCTGTTAATAGCTGATTCCAGCAATGCCATATCCCTGATTCCTTCGCCTCCTCCAAATCTTTCTATAAGTATCTTATGGATATTCACAGCATCATTTAAGGCGATCATTCTGCAAGGCGTTGCAATAAATCTTTGTCCTCACGAAGAATCCTTTTCAAGTTCTCGCTCATTTCTATTTTGTCCTTTGGCAAACTCTGAATTTGCTTTAAATAGCCCAGAATTTCAGCTAATACAGATTCAGGAACCTCTTCGATAACCTTACTGATTTCTTGTTTTATTTCTTGTGATGACATATTTGGTATTTTTTAATTTCACTGCAAAATAACGAAAATTTATGGACATACATCTCGGTAAGGAATCAAGTTCCTACGAGAATAGACGACATTCGATTTCATTATAATTCAGGTGTCAGGTACATTTCAGGAGTGTGTTTCAGATAGTTTGTTCATAATTTTATAATATTTTGATCTTCCCAAATAATCAGTAAAAAATGTCATAGAATTCAAACTAATTATTGATCTAATCTGTTCAAGGTCATATTGAGTAATTTCATTCATTTCTTTGTTCTTAATGTTTCTAATTATACTAAGGGATTGAGAAAATTTATTGTCTGTAATATCTGATGATGCAATATCCATAGAAAAATTATTCTTATTTTTAATTGCATTGGTTAATTTTACATTATCATTCAGACAATTCATATTATAGAAGGTAATTTTTTCCCCAGATTTTGTTAAATTGATAGTAACAAAATTTATATCTTCTAATCTGTCATTCCCAATAGATATAAATACTTTATCTTCAATATATCCAATATTCTCATTAAAATGTCCAGTTATTATATAATTTGTGTCAAAATCAAGAAGTCTAATTCTACGTCTCCATGAGCAATGGGCAAGAATAAAATTTACCTTTGAATTATGTAAAATAATATCATTTAATCTTGTTATGCTTTCGGTGTCGTCAAAGTCTAATCCCAAAAATTTTATCTCTTTAAATTGAATTATCTTACTTGAAATTCGTTCAACATATTGAAAATCTTTTGTCATATTCATCACTAAACCAAAAAACTTATTTTCATCATGGTTACCTTTAATGAAAAATGTTTGTACTTTTTTGCTCTCTAAAAATGTTAATAATAATATTAAAGCATTTTGAAATCCATGACCACAAGATCCGTCCCCTGTTATATCGCCCGCTAACAATACAATATCAGGTTTGTGATTTAATATTATAGATGTATAAAGCCGATACGAAGAAAATTTTGAAGAACTATGGTCAATTTCAGAGGAATTTTTTATATCAAAATTTGATTTTTTTTTGCTTCAATATTCCAAAATAAATCTGATAAAATAAGAATCTTCAAAATGGTATATCAATCTATAGTTGCAAAATATTTTCCCTTTAACTCTTGAATTTTTTATAATTAATTAATGAAGTTAAACTCATCAATAAATTATATCTTCTCTTCATCAGGAGCTGAAGCATCCATTATAGAAATTATTTTCCCCTCAAGTTTGATTTTTTGTTTAAAGGATAATCCTTCCGAATCACCTATTACACTGAAATCAAATTTACGATTATTAAATTCCGTATGTATTGCAGATAAATATGCACCTCTGGATCCAGTCCAACCTTGAGTATAAACCTGGTCATTAAATCGCTCAATCAATTCAATATCAGAGTCTGCTTGGAAGTCGTGCAAAAAAACTTCATACTGCTGTTTTGGAGAAACGTAATCAGGATCATTGATTCCAGTTTCATTTTGTTTATAATCTGATTCAGCCATCTCATTAATTATTTCATATAGTCGTTTTACAAATTTTTCATTATCCTCATTGGTTATGGTTTCCTCCTTTTCGTTCATGAATATTCCATCTGCAATATTAACTAAGTCAATCCAAAACCATTTTTTTAAACTTCCGTCGTTGTATGATATCTCTAATCTTGTTAATAATCTTTCATAAAATTCTTCCGGAGAAAAGTCTTTTTGGGATTTAAAAAGATCCTTGATTTCTTTTAATTCATTTTCAAAATCATTATTTCGTTTCTTCTTGATGATTGATGTAAATCGATCAAGACGGATTTTCATTTGTTCCTTTCCTTTTTCTGTTGCCATTTTATTTTGATATATTAAAGATTTGTTGAATTACAAAGAATGTGCCAATTATTATAGCTTCCTATTGCATATATTTTTTGCCCGACATTCAAGAGGTCGCTGTTGCCTATTGCGATGGATGGAAAGGTATGGTCGGCTATCTTTAATATCAGGAGGGGTATCATTTTACATCTTTTAGATAAGGGGACAAAATTACTATAAATAATTGTAAAATTAACTTCACCAAAGTCCAAAGCATGGAAAAAGTTATTCAAAAAATGTTGTCATCTTTGCAATTCATGTCATCAGCTTTGCATCTCATGTAATCGTACATGCGATTCATGTAATCAACTTTGCGATTCATGTAATCAACTTTGCAACTCATGTAATCAACTTTGCAACTCATGTACTCGACTTTGAAATTCATGTACTCGACTTTGCGATTCATGTAATTGTACATGAGTTTCATGTACTCGACTTTGAAGTTCATGTAATCGTACATGAACTTCATGTATGATGACATGAACTCCATGTCTGAAGAGTTGACGAAAAAAAAAGAAAAGTTTTTGGGCATTCTCAACGTAAAACTGCATTTTTGAGACTCAAAAACTCATATTGGACAAAATTGACAAAAGAATCTAAGTCTCCTTCAAAGCGTATTTGATAAGAAAAAACTGGGAAAATCTTATTAAAATATACCTCTTAATTTTGCTCCAGCCAGTTTTTCTTTCCTCTTTTTTATGATTGCGACCTCTTGGGAGCAACAATAAAAGGAGGATGAGTATTGCTATAACTATGAAAAGAAGTGGCAGAAAGGGTGCTGCCTCTTGGGGCAATCGTCTTTAATCTTTGACTAATTTCCTCACCAGGCTGAATTCGTTGCAGGTAATCTTCAGGAAATACAGTCCGCTGGCTATGGGGGGTACATTCGTTTCGGTTAATTCGTGAGCGGTACCCGTTCTGTTCCAAATCCTGTTTCCGAGAAGGTCGAGGATGGTAATCGTTACATCGCCATCGGTATTCAGCCCTTGTATGTAGAGGGAAAAGTTATCGGTAAAAGGATTTGGGAAAATGGTTATTTGCGGGGTATGATAGATAATATTGTTGGAGGAGATGATCCAGGAATCGGGGTCGAAAATGACTTCTTCGACGAAGAAATCGAGATTGGCGGTGAAGGCTTGCCCAGAGAAGGTGTGGTTGAAAACGATGATTGTATCGCGGTCTTTTCCACGGAATTCTATGGGCAGGGGCATCTCGTAAAAGGCAACGCTTTTGTCGGAAGTAGTTTGGTCAATGGTTAATGAAACGGTGCTGTTATTTTGCTTCCATTTAATGTGGTAAGAAGGAAATCCCTGACCATAGAACCATTGCTGGAAGAAGTTGTCGAGTTGCAGCCCGCTGGTTTGTTCCAAGTTTCGTTGAAGGTCTTTGGTGTGAGCGAAATTGTATTTTAATAAAGGGTCGTTCTGATAATTTCTTAATCCTTGGAAGAACAAGGAATCGCCGAGTTTCCACTGCAACATTCGGAGGAGGAGCGAACCTTTGGTATAGGTTAACCTGCCGCTGAATATTCTTGAAACAGAAGTCGTATCATCCACCCAAACAGAACCATTCGGAACAGAACAAACGTAGGTACAATTTCTTTTCATCAAGCCTTTCCAGATGTCGGGAAATAAATATTTCTCGGTGAGGCTTTCCATGAAAACCGCGAACCCTTCGTTCAGCCAAATATCCTCCCAACTGCCGCAGGTAACGGCATCTCCGAACCATTGATGGGCGCATTCATGGGCGATTAATCCATTATCGAAACGGGTAACGAAGCTCATGGTTTGATGTTCCATACCGCCACCCCAACTGAATTGTGCGTGTCCGTATTTTTCATCCCGAAAAGGATAAGGAACGATAAGGCTGTCGTAGATTTTAATGACATTAATAATGTCTGGCGTTTGCGTTCTTGCCAAGGAATCATTCTCGGGATACACATAATTCAGGACCTCGAAAGAATCCGTGCCGAAGGGAACATAATCGGAATAAAAGGAATAATTCGTAACCGCTATCCCAATTAGATAAGTGGCGATAGGATGGCGATGTTTCCAATGATAAACTTTAGAATTACTACCAATTAAATTCTCTTCAACAAGTAACCCATTGCTTGCTACGCGATAGATTTGCGGCGTAGTTACGAGAACATCTATAGAATCAATTTTATCCAGCAAACTGTTCTTGCAGGGCCACCAATCTTGTGCTCCGTAAGGCTCGGAAAGAGTCCATAAAACAGGGACACCGTTGTGCGTAGTTTGTTCAAAAGAGCCAAAGCCGGTGGAACTCGGAATGCCTTCGTAATAGACGGAAACAGAATCCAAGATAGTAGCCGGAAGCGTGATGGGCAGCGTAATCTGCAACAAACCATTCGGCAATTGAAGGTAGCTGATCATCGCTCCATGAAAGCGAACGGAGTCAATAACCAAGGCATTCGAGCAATCAAAATTGATTTGATTGAAGCCGTTGTTCATCGGCATAAAATAAGAGGTGATGCAGCCCTTAATAGAATCTACGGCGGGATCAATCATCCATTCCAGGCGATGGTATTTGAGATCATAATTATTCGTCAAAGGATTCGATTTTGCATTTAGTTTCCAGACGTTGCTTTGCTTTTCGGCTTCAATAATTTTCTCCAAATCAGGAGACAGTTTTATAATCCCCAACGAGTCCAAAACCGTTTGTCCGAGGATGCCCTTCGCGACCATCGCAAACAAAATCAGGATTACTATTTTCTTCATCGAATTCTTATAATTCATTCAGCATGGTATCGCGTTTCGGAATTGCAACGGCGTCATTCATTTTCATCTTGGCAAAATTACGAATTTGATTTCTCATTTTTGAATCATCCGAAAGGGCAGTAAATTTTAACCTTATTATCTGAATTATTCAATCGCCTATTCGTGATTGTCTGTCAGGATGCAGGTCGTTACCTATTAGGTGGTTTACCAAGCTTGATCATCATTCTTTCACCAGCTTCCCGGTATACTTGAAATATCTATTACTTCCATCACTCAATTGGATAAGATAAATTCCTTTTGCTTTGCCTTGCAGATAAAGGGTTGTTTTGTTTGAATGATTAGTTAAATTATTCTTTAAAATCAAACAACCTTTAGCATCATAAACTGAAAGCAAAACATCATCAAGAGATGCCATGTCTAAGGGTATCTCAATTATATATTCTCCATCAATAGAAGGATTGGGATTTATAAGAAGTTTGGTAAATGTTGTAATATCTATTGGCATTAACCCATTATTTGTCGTTTTTAATATCACTAACTTACTATACATGTTAGTGCTTTTACCATCAACATATCCCACACTATCGTTAAACATTTTTATGTGTTCCGCCATAAAAGAAGTAGGCAGATTACTTGAAGTCCATGATTGCCCTCCATCATTTGAAAAACTATATTTGCTATCTGTATTGCTTATATAACTTACCGAATAGGCACGTTGTTCATTAAGAAAATGTATATCAATAACTGAATCCTTTCGTATAATTTGATTCCATGAATTCCCTCCATCAATTGTTTTATACACATATCCTGAATCTGCATAAAGGTAACTGACTGTTTCATTCAATGATTCCATTAGATAATACGATCTACTTGTATTGACTGCAAGTTGAATCCATGTCATTCCACCGTCACTGGTTCGAAATACCTGATTAAACGGACTGCTAATTGCATATACAAAACCGTTAAGGCTATCAATAAAATTTGCCTGGCTATAAGTGTTATATGTAAATGGCACACTACTCACAAATTGGACGGTATCGTTATAGTAACAATACATATTACTGCCTGTGAAACCATAAGCTAAACTCGCATTTATAAAATACATATTTTTCGGGCGATTATGTACATACTGCGTCCATGAATTTCCTCCGTCAAATGATTTGATAAATCCCCAATGTAAGGTAGGAGGTACCGAACAATCACTATAAAGAAATATGGTATCATAAGATAAGAAATCAACATCATAAAGGTAATTTGAATTTTGGTGTGGACCTCCATTACAGGAAAAAAAACTTGCTTATTTGCAAAAGAATTTGCAGTGCGCGAAACCACATAGTATGCAGGATAAGTGGGCGTTATATAATCATATTCACTATACCAAAAAACCTCGTCTTCGTTCAGATATTTAATGGTAACCTTAGCTTCATTGCCAAAGCCATAAGCCAAGTCAATAGTATCTACCGAAGTCCATTGGCAATAACATGGCTTACCAAAACTTATCAGAAATAGAATTATCATTACCCTTTTCATGCTTAAGTTTTTAGAATTCATCCCGCAAAGATACACATCTGTCATCAAATAAAAATCACATTGTCAACACTTACTCTTTCTAATAATCAAAACCGGACGTGAGATAGACCCTTAATGAAAAAAAATGTACTAAAAAACTTTACCAAAGTCTTAAACTTTGGTAAAGTCTACTCACAATTCCTCGTCATTTACCTTTTTCTCCCTCAAACCCCTCTACCCACGACCCTTTCCACACTTCCTCCAAGGTTTGTTATTAAAGAAAAAAGCATGGCGGCAGTCGGTAATCACCTTTTACCCATGGAGAAACTCCTTTTACCCATGGCAACTATCTTTTTTGCCATGGCAACTATCCTTTTTGCCATGGCAACTATCAGTTTGTCCATGGCAACTATCGGTTTGTCCATAGCAACTATCAATTTGTCCATGGACAAACTGATAGTTGCCATGGTTAATGTCTTAGTTGCCATGGTAAATCTCTTAGTTGCCATGGATAAAAGGATAAGTCGCATGGATAAAAAGGTATTTTGCACTGAAAAAGCGAAATTAAGGGTTTATAGTATAAGGATATAAGGTATAGAGGGAGCGGAAACAGAGAAAGGGGGATTGGGGAGAATACTTTTAGGCTCTCATATTAAGGTTCACAAACTCCATTGTAAAGTATGCCAAACTTAATCCGGTGATCAGCAAATAAATTAATATTAGGATGCATAAAGTAAGAACAGGCTTCTGGACTTTACCTTTTAACAATAGGTAATTCGTGAGGGTCAATAAAATTCCACCTATCAGTAGTTCGAGAATCAGTGTCTTATTATGATGAAAGGCTAATTGATTGCAAGCGGCTTGCTTGTCAAAATTACATTTGAATGGCTTGTCATAAGAAAGTTTAGGGGCGGTTGAATACAACAATAATTGAAGGAAAATGATTAAT
Source organism: uncultured Bacteroidota bacterium (assembly GCA_903844645.1). Lineage (GTDB taxonomy): Bacteria > Bacteroidota > Bacteroidia > AKYH767-A > JABDAW01 > JABDAW01. Next base: position 46,365 of record CAIMUP010000014.1, on the reverse strand, counting down.
AAAATAATCACAGCATCGGCGCATACTACGCTGCTCCATTTAATGATTTGATCTTTTTGTTTATCCTCCATTCTGCAAAACTATAAAAGGAATGGCATTAAACGAAAGAAGGCATCCACTGCTGGATGCCTTCTTGAAGAACCTGATAAAAGGATTCCTTTTACCTCATGATGGTAATCTTTTGATTAAGCGTTTTGGTATCGGTTTTTAATTGCATTAAATAAACGCCTTGGGGAACCGTCGTAGCATCCCAAAGAATAGAATGTGGTCCTGCAAGTTGAATAGTGTTGGTAATTCCGGCTACTTTATTTCCAATCATATCATAAACATTAATCATCACCTTGGTTGTGTTGGCAAGGTCGTAATTAATGGTCATGGAATTAGCCACCGGATTAGGGAATACTGACCAAGAATTGATGCTCGTAACTTCTTTAATCCCCACCATTTGCGGAGAGATGACATTGATATATACCATCGCGTTTTTGGTACGCTGAATAGAATCTGTTACGCAGGTGGTATTCGTACAACCAGTGGAATCTGTAATCATCAAACAAATGGTATAGATGCCTGCATTCGCGTAGGTATGTTGAGGATAAGGACCAGTAGAAAAAGTAGAATCTCCCCAATTCCAAGAGTATGTTAAAGGAGGTGTTCCATAAGAACTATTTACAGCCCAATAATGATGCGCTGTCATGCTATCAGGATAAAGATAAAAACTCGCTCCGCAGAAGGTATTATTTATGGTAGAATCAACGTATCCGGTGGTGCAAGCCGTACATCCCATAGCATCAGAAACGCAGCAAGTATAGCTACCCGGAAGCAGTCCGTAAACAGAGGAATTAGAAGATACATTCGGTGTCCATACATAAGTAAAAGGAGATGTTCCGCCAGTGGTTGTTGTAACCATAGAACCTGTTGCGCAAGTAGCACATGAGGAATTGGTAGTAGTTGAATTAATGGAAAGATTATTGCAATTCACACCAGTAACAGTAATCGTGGTACAATAGGTATTGGTGCAAGAAATCATGTTAGCAGAATCGGTGATAGCCAAGCAAGGATAATAAGTGCCTGGGTTGCTATAAGTATGCGATGTATTGGCTGTATAACCATAGTTTCCATCGCCATAGTTCCATTCATACATGGTATAAATATTTGTTCCTGTCGAAGTATTGGTATAGTCAATCACATTATTCGATGGTTGATTCCATGTAAAGCTCGCATGAAGTGCGCAAGTATCAATAGTAGCCGAAGCGGTGGCGGTACAATTATTAGCATCTGTAATAGTTACAAAATAAGTGCCTGTTGCCAAATTCGTTGCCGATTGCGTGGTAGCCCCAGAAGGACTCCAAATATAATGATAAGGTGCTGTGCCACCGCTTGAATAGGCACTTGCCGCACCATCAGTACAGGTTCCACAACTTGCATTCAAAGTGGATGTCGAGGCGGTCATCACACATAAAACATTACCATAAACGGTAACAAAAGAGTCGCAGAAATAGCTGCTGCATGTGTTGGAATCAGAGATTACCAAGCATACGGAATAGGTCCCAGGAACGGAATAAGTGTAAGTTGGATTTGGGGTGTAACCAGTCCCGCCATCACCAAAATACCAAGTGTAGGTGGTGTTCATGGTCGTCCCGGTGGAGGTGTTTGTAAAGTTAATTACGTTGTTCGTTGTTTGCGACCAAGTGAAGTTCGCTTGGCACGTAGCAGTAGTCTTTGCAGAGAAAAGACTCATCATACATAAGAGGATTAACAGTAATCCTAAATTCATTTTTGATTGTAAAGATTTCATATTTTATTTATTTTAAATTATTTTAATTATTTTTAACGCCGCAAAGATACAATCTTCTTGATTCTTATCTCAAATCGTTTTTTTAATGTTCTTACCCGCTTAAAGGATTTCTTGGATTAATATGACGATACAAATATTCTATTTCATCAGTTCCTTAAACTATTCGATTTATCGGTATAGATTTTTGCATTAATACTATCTCCCATACTTGCATAAGTAAGCCCTAAAAGCCCATTAAACTGGTAGTTATCAGCATCAAATGTCAAAGCTTTTTTAAAGGCTTCAACTGCCTTGGGATAGTCTTTTAAATTATAGTAAGAACAGCCTAAATTAAAGTATGATTTATCCAAATCAGGATTGATTTTTATTGCACGTTCTAACGAAGGAATTGCCTCTTTAAATTTCCCCATTTTCATCAAAGCAACGCCTTTATTATCATTTGCTTCTGCGAAATCTGGCTTTAATTTGATAGCTGAATCTAATAGAAGCAAGGCTTTGTCATAAGTCCCAAATTGCAAATATAATTCACCCAAATCATTCAAGAAAAGGGGATTCGGAACAACAAAAAGATCGCGAGCTTTCTCGTAATTTTTTAATGCATTCTGATAATCTCTCTTATAATTATACGCTTTTCCGAGGCAGTAAAAAGCGTTGTGATAGGTATTGAAAATAGTCGTTGCCTTAGTGAATTCCTCAATCGCTTTATCTAAATAAATTCCTTTTTGTTGAGCATTTTTTTCATTTTTATAACTGGTAAATAATAATTCTGAACCATAGAAATAGTGGGCTGTTGCGCTATTTTCAGATACTTCAACATCGGTTTTGAAGATGGTATAATTATCTTTCCAATCCGCATTTCTCGAGAATGTTTTTAGGGAATAGATTCCTATAATTACAAAAAGCGGTATGAACAATTTTGAATTAAAAGAGAAAAATTGTGGAAGTGAATTGAACTTGCTTTTAACAAATTCTGTCTTTGTAAATTTGATTAAAAAGAAAGTGAAAATAATACAAAATCCTAGCGATGGCATGTACAGAAATCGTTCTGCCATGGTTGCTCCTATCAATAAAAAAATATTAGAAACTGGGGCTATCGTTATCATGAAAAATAAGATACCGAAGGCAACCTGATTTTTCCTTTTAATCATCAAAATAGAATAGCCCAAAATGCCGATATTCAGAAGGATGGCGATGATGGCAAGAGGACTTGTAAAGGATAATATTGTTATTTGAGAATAGTTGTAATCGCAGCGCAAGGGATGCGGAAAAATCATCAATAATAGATAACGCAAAAGGATATAAAATGCAGTGGCTTCGCGACTAATAAAATCGGGGGCGGCGAGTAATGTATTATTCAAAACAGAGTCAGAAACATTCATCCGAACATGGCTTAAAACCTGCATTCTTACTAAAAAATAGATGCCTGAAATAGTTATTAATCCGAGAGAAATTATCCCAATATTTTTAAAAGAAGTGGTGGAGAAAACATACAAAAGTAAGGGGATCATTATAAGGAAAGTAATGCCTGTTTCTTTGGAAATTAAACAGAGAAAAAAGGTGATTCCTGCGAAAATAAGATTCAGAATAGAAGGTGTTTTTAAATATTTTAAGATAAAGAAAATGGCTGTTATTCCAAAGAGGAAACAAAGTATTTCATCCATGCTTTTGATGTTATTCACTACTTCCGTATGGATAGGATGAGTGGCATACAAAAGGCTGCAAACAAAGGGAAAGACGAAATTTTGTTTCTCAAATACTCTGCATAAAACATGAAACAAAATCCAGCAAGAAAGGGCATATAATAATACATTTAAAAAGTGATAAATATGAGGACTGTCGGGAGAGAATTGCCAGACAATAGCGAATAAAATTAACGACGTAGGGCGGTAAACAGGTCCTCTGATTTCTCCTTCATATCCATACCAATAATCTGTCGTAAGAAGTGTGGGAATGCCCGCTACGCCTTGCTTTGTAACTTTATTTTGATCAATTGCCGGATGGTCGTCCAGGGTGTAATTATAAGGAATACTTTGCGCATAAAGCAGGAATGCGAAGGCAGCAATCAGTATCCCTAAAATAGTTTTTAGCTTCTTTAAATCGGATGGATTTTCGGAGATAATTCCAGACCTCTTTTGCAAGGGATTTGAAGTTTTTGAGGGTATCTTTTTACTCATCAATTAAGGATTAAAAGTTTTTATCGGATGCAAAAATAGGATTCCGTATAATATCAAATTTTTAACGCCATTTATTAACTGCAAACAGGTTGAAAATCTTGTTTCCAAAGGTATCCATTTCGGCTTCAATATCGAAAATTTAATCCCCTAAAATACCCATTCCCGCTATCTGATAAAAACTTTTATTCGTATCAATTCCCTCTCCTCTTATTCCATCGAAAATCTTGTTTTCAGGAATTTGCAAAATGGCTAATTTGACGAAAGTTTAGTTTTGGTTTAATATCATTAATGAAGTATGGCTTAAACTTTAGTATGCAATCAACTTCATTAATGAAATACGAAGAAAACTCTGGTTTTTTATGGACTTCATTAATGAAGTATGATAAAAACTCGAGTTTTTAATGAACTTCATTAATGAAGTTGGAAGAAAACCAGAGTTTTTATTGAACTTCATTAATGAAGTTGATTGCATACTAAAGTTTAAGCCATACTTCATTAATGATATTAACTGCAAAATATATTTTTAGCCTTTTAGCAAAATTGCGAAGTAGTGAGATATGACCTTTTTACTGGATTGTATTCATGTGAATTCATGAAAGCAGTATCTTTCATAGACTATCATTATGAGGAGTTTAGGGCGGCTTTATATTCTACTTGTAAGCTATATTGGTTAATATCATAGTAGTTATATTTGATAGATTAATAGTATTACAAATCATGCAAAACACCTTTTTTATACAAATTATAGCAATAAACATTGGTAAAAAATTAGATTACTCCAACTTTAATGTGCAACTTTGCAGCCCGAAACGGATTCGGTTCTCTAACATAGTATATAAAATTCAGGAAAATGTCAGCAAAGAAAGGTTCACGATTAGGCTTAAATCCCTTTAAGAGAGCTATGCGAGCAAGTATAGAAATTGCAGGAACGATTTCAGCATTTTTAAGAGCTACGCTGGAAGCGAAGAAGGGGGATGATGAAAGAATAGAAGATTTGCACGATTATTTTGTCCCTTACGACGATGCTTTGCAAGAAGAAGTTTTGCGGCAAAGTGGCGATTTGCTCGAACGACGGGCACATACAAAACAGACTAATATAACGATAAAAGGATTGCAACCACATTTGCGAAAATGGATGCGCCTGACCGAGAATGTTTATGAGGTGGATTCTGAAGAATTCATGCGGTTGTTTATTGGTGGTACAAAGGATTTTTATAAAGGACCGAGATTCAGTAAACTGGGGCGTTTGAAAACATTGATTTTGGGCATTGGCAATGATCTGGCATTGGCTGCTGTCAAGGCAATGGTGCAGGAAAGGGTGGATGTATTTACCGGAAATAGCAATACTCAAACGGATAAAGTTATGAATGTAAAGACGAATTCGGCAAACGTAAAAAAGATTGTTGAGGAGTCTTCTGAAGCTATATGGTATGTGTATCTTGGGCTTTTGATGATTTTTATTAAGAACTCAAAACTGGCGTTGGCATTTCTTCCGATGGAGCTAATTTATAAAGCTGCAAAACAGAAAATTTATACGAAAGTGGTGAAAGCAAAAACCAAAATGAAACTGTGTAATCATCGTTTTAAACGAGGAGAAAAAGTAACGATAACGAATAATAAAAAAGTAGATCTTTGGGTAGGCTTGGCGAGAGATGCAAAGACGAATGACATCGTTTGGTACCTTATAAAAGGCGGGGATACGGCAAATATTGATGCTGAATTATTAGGCGATTTGCGATATAAATATGTTATGTGTTTAAACAAAAGCGGCAAGGTTTCAGGGAACATAACCTTCGTGATTCATCATCTTTAATTAAGAAAAATTTTGTTGTTTTGCAGGATTAAACAAGACAGCAATATTCACAAATTTCATTAAAAATAATTTACGTTTATGAAGAAAGAACTAACCTTGACTTTAGTGTTTTTAGCAGTGCTATTGCTATCCTCAATATGCATCATTATTTCGTTTCCGAAAGAGAACGAATATCAAACAACAGCCGATGAAGGCGGTTATTACAGGCAGGCAACAAAGATAAATGAGCAAGGCTTGCGCGGCTTTGAAACGCTTGCAAAGGAATATATCGAGAAGCCGGACTTGCAAGTGTATCCCTCTCCGGCAAGAATTGGGTATCTTTTTTTGGCTTCGTTAGCATTAAAAATTTCTTATTCTTTTCATGCCCTATCCATGCTGAATGTACTATTTTTTATACTGCAAGTGCTCGCCAGTTTCTTCTTTTTAAGGCGGCATTGGGGTATTAAGGTTGCAGTAATAGTGGGCATTCTGATATGTGCATCACCTTTGAGTTGGGCTTTATCAAAGCGAGCATTATCCGACCCTGCATTATTTCTTTTTCTATCTCTTTCCTTGTTTACATTCATAGATTTTTTACGAAGGAATAAGATGAAAAGTTGTATCCAGTTTATCCTCGTTTTTGCTTTCAGTATTTTAATAAAAGAGAATGCAATATTGTTACTGCCCTTCTTCGGATTGATGTTATTGGTACATAAATTTTATTACAAAAAAGACATTAATATTTTTTCTATGGGAGCAATGATTATTGGTCCGCTCGTTGTATGTATAACAGCATATATGCTCGTACTTGGCAGCCTCCACAATGCGTTAGAGATAGCAAGAATCATTAATAAATTAAGCCTGGCAACGCCCCCGCCTTATGTCGTGCGGTATCATTCAGGACCGTGGTATCAGATATTTATAGACCTCTTTTTGCTTTCGCCATTCGTATCTATATTCTGCATGCTGTATGTCGGTTATTATTTCATTGGCACCGAAAGAAAAGATGAACCCTTGAATTTATTGCTGCTGTTTAGTATTTATTTTATCATGCTCTACTCCTTTCTACCAAAGAATGTTCGCTGGGCAATACCAGTGGATATGATATTCAGGATATGTGCAGGGCTACTGATCATTCATCTTTATGAAACAATAAATGCGAAGATTAGAATTAGAAAAACGATTGCGATTACATTGATGTTTCTGATACTTTATACCAATGTTAAATCATACTACAACTATTTTATAAGATACGACATTTATGACCCTACCTCTTTTAATTTATTAGTCGCTGAAAGGGTTTTCTTTGGTGTAGGAGAACTGCCTTTAGAAGAATCTTATTTAAGAATGAGCCTATATTATTATAATAAAGGATGGTATTTTGATTGCATTAAAGAGGCTCAAAATGCAATTATTATTAAGCCGGATTGTGCAGAAGCATATAATAATATTTGTAGTTCTTATAATCAAATGAAAGACTGGGATCATGCTATTGAAGCAGGAAAGAAGGCTGTTGAAATCAACCCAAACTTGCAACTATTAAAGAATAATCTTAACTGGGCAATTAATCAAAAAGAGTTGGGTAAATAATCCAATAATTAGAAATTTATTCTTTCCTTTTCTATAACAAGCGGACGCTTTAATACTTGCGTTTGAATGGAACCAATGTATTCACCAATGATGCCGATGAAGAATAATTGTATAGATGAAAAAAAGAATAAACCGATAATCAAAGGTGCAAGTCCAATTGTAAACTGATACCAAAAAATTAATTTAAAAATGAAGTAAACAATGGCAGCTAAAAAGCTAAGAATCGCCATTAGAAAACCAATCATCGTTGCCAGTCGTAAAGGTATCTTAGAATGGTTCGTGATGCCCAGAATTGCTACATCATAAAGTGTATAAAAGTTATTCTTCGTGATGCCTCTATATCGCACCGGCTGGATATATGGTATGATGGAAATTTCAAAACCTATATCACAAATCAAACCACGAAAATAGGGATAAGGATCGTCTATTTTTTTTAAAATATCAATGATCATTTTATCATACAACCCAAAGCCGGTATAGTTTTTTATTAATTCGGTTTCAGAAAGTTTATTGATAATATTATAATACATTTTACGAATCCTGAACATCATCGGCGACTCTTTACTTTCATTCTTCACACCGATAACAATCTTAAAACCTTCCTCCCATTTCACTAAAAAATCTTTAATTAATTCAGGAGGATCTTGCATATCGGCAACGATAAGAATGGTTGCTTCTCCGCTCGATTGCAGCAAGGCATGATAGGGAGAACGAAGGTGTCCAAAATTCCGGGCATTCACTATTATTTTTACATTTTTATCTTTCGCCGCAAATTCCTTTAGCAGTTCGACGGTCTTATCTTGTGAATCGTTATCTATAAAAATATGTTCGTAATTATAAATTTCCAACTCGTCAAAAATCGCCTTTACTTTCATATAAATCAGTTGAATATTTTCCTCCTCATTGTAGCAAGGCGTTACGATACTTATCAATTTTTTGTTTATCATTTATAAATTATTAGAGTTTAAATTTTGTGTTATTTTGTTCATCATTTGTTATCTAAGATTCGATGTTATTTAAGGAGCAAAATTAATTAAAAGAAATGAACAAACTATCACCACCAAAAAACAATTGATTACAGTTAGGAATTACTAAATGAATTCTATCAATTTAGTTCCGTAAAGATTGTGCTTTCTCAAGGAAAGATTTTGCCGTTGCAGTGTCTCCTAAGATTTGGTAAATCATTCCGGTAAAATAGTAGCTTTCAAAAATAGTAGTGTCATATTCCATTGACTTTTTATAAGCATTTAATGCCTTGGTATATTGTTTTAAATTAGCATAAGTACTACCTAAATTTTTTAGGGCTTGTGCGTTCTTTTCGTCTAATTCAATCGCCTTATCAAACTCTATTATTGCCGAGTCATATCGTTGTAAACTTGATAGAACGCTGCCTTTGTTATTGTGAATATCAGAAGAGTTCGGCTTATAGAGCAATGCCGAATCCAAGAACAGCAATGCCTTATCAAACTGCCCTAATTTAGAGTATAATCCCCCTATATCGCATAATAAAATAGCATCTTTTGAATCGCTTATTCGTGCTGCTGTTTCGTAGTTTTTTAAAGCATCTGGATAGGCTTCCTTTTTTTCATAACAATATGCCAAACAAAGATAAGCATCTTTATATTTAGCATAAATTGTTGTTGCTTTTGTGAGTTCAATAATAGCTTTATCGAGTAGTTTGATTTTTTCGCTTTTATCCTTTTCTTTTGGGTAGATATTAGCGAATATTTCATAGCCCAAAAGGTAATGAATAGTGGCACTGTTAGCCGATGTTTCGGCATCATGACTAAAGATGGTGTAACTATCTTTCCAATCCATACTGCGTGCAACTGTTTTAATTGAATAGAGTCCAATAACAATCACTACAACGGTATATAATGTACGATTCGGAACTAATTTTTGGAGTTTGTTTTGCATTATTTCTGTCTTTGTAAATCGAAAAATAAGATAGGTTAATAAAATACAAAAGCCAAGTGATGGTGTGTACAGAAACCGTTCTGCCAAGGTGGCTCCGTTATCAATAAACATATTTGATACGGGTGATAAAGTTATAAAATAAAACAAAATTCCGTAGGCAATAATACTTTTCTTCCGAAGGGTTATTAATGCGTAGATTCCTATGGATAAATTTATCAAGATGCCGACTAATGCAGGCAAGTCTTTGAATGTTTGTACGGCGATCATGGAGTAATTATAATCGCATGTGAGAGAATAGGGAAGGATTAACAATTGTAAATATTTTAAGAGGATATAAAACACCGTAAACTGGCGACTTATAAGGGTCGGAGCGGCTAATACAGAGTTGTATAAATAGGGTATCGTGGTGTTCGTTCCTACATTTTTCAGGACGTGTAATCTTATTAAAAAGTAGATCCCTGATACCGTTATTAATACGAATGAAACGATAAGAAATTTCCTTAATGAGACATCAGAAAAGACATAAATTGTTAAAGGTATTATGATTAAAAATGTAACACCCGTTTCTTTGGAAAGCATGCTGATAAAAAAACTGATACTACCCGTTATTATATAGCGTAATGATGGCGTTGAAATGTATTTAACAAACATTGTAATCGCTAATATCCCAAAAAGAAAACATAGTATTTCATCTCGGCTTTTTATGTTATTAATTACTTCGGTATGGATGGGATGGGCGACGTACAAAAGGCTGCAAACAAAGGGAAAGAAGACGTTTTGATTTTTAAATAAGTAACAAAGCAAGAGATACAAAAGGAATCCGGTGAGGGCGAAAAGTAATACATTTATTAAATGATAAACGTGCGGATTATCGGGAAAGAAATTCCATTCTATGGCAAACATTATCATGGATGCGGGGCGATAAATGGGTCCTCTTTCAATATCTTTGAAGCCGAATAAATAATCTGTTTTAAGGATTTGCGGAATACTTTTGATGCCTTCTTTTGTCAGCGTATTTCCTTTTAAAACATAGACATCATCTATTGTATAATCGAAAAAAACACTTTGAGCGTAGAGTATAAATGCGAATACGGAAATGATGATTCCCAAAGAAATTTTAAGGTGATTTTCATCCCTTAAAACAAAGGGTTTTTTGGTGTTATTTATGGTAGGATTTGTCCGTTTATTTGCCATTAATTATCAAAATATTGTTGGAATTTCGAGGAGCAAAAGTAGGAAAAAGCGAACTCATCGTTTCGGCGGGATTAGGTCGTGTCAATTTTTGTTGCCTACTTATTTTATCCTCCAAAAGGCTTCTCTTTTTTGGTTGGCTACCTCTTTTTTTCCTGAAATCAGTCATTATTTTGGGAATTTGAGGCGTGATTTTGGGAATTTGAGACGTCATTCCAAAACCGATACTCGTCTATTATACGCATTATCAAGTCATTTACAAGAAACACATCGTCATCAAAACAAAACACTTCGTCATTTCGATGAAACACTTCGTCTTTTCAATGAAACACCACGCCTTTTTAATGAAACACCACGGTCTTTCGATGAAACACCTCGGTGTTTTGATGAAACACCACGGTCTTTTGGGTAAAACACCTCGCTCTTTTGATGAAACACCTCGGTCTTTTGATAAAACACCACGGTCTTTTGATGAAAAGACGAAGTGTTTCATCGAAAAGACGAAGTGTTTACTTTTAAAGACGAAGTGTTGCATCGAAATGACGAAGTGTTAGATCGGAATGACGAATAAAAAACTTGAAATGACGAATGATTTAAGAAGAATGACGAATCTTTTTCTTGGAATGACGAGTAGTTTTCTTGGAATGATGTTTCTTTTATTTGGAATGATGTTTCTTCGGATTTGAATGACGAATAACGGAGTCGAAATGACCCATCATAAAATGCTCAAAAGGAACAAAATTTTGGGCATGATATTGAACAATTATAAAACGATTCGGCATCCCAAAAAACTCATCATGCTTTTGTTAATTTTGCCGCATTGCCATAGACATATTATCCTAACAAACGAACTAAAAAACAGCTATTATGAAAAGAATACTTTTACTGATTTCAGTATCCCTTATTATATTAATAAAAGGAGTTGCACAAACCATCCCAACACCCATTAAACTGGGCAAATCAGAGGTCATTACGAAAGAATATCTGTTAGGGAAATTCGATTATACCATTGATACCGGATTTGTACCCGTGCCTGCGAAATTTACACAGATGCCGAGGCAATATTTACGCAAAGAAGTGCTGCTACATTTCATCGCAATGGCTGATGACGCTAAGAAAGACAAGGTTAATTTGTTTATCCTTTCGAGCACCCGAAACTTCGATGAACAGAAGCAGATTTGGGAGGATAAATGGACGGGAAAAACATTGGTGAACGGCAAAAACCTGACCATGATGAAGGATACAATTCTACGTGCCAAGGAGATATTAAAATATAGTGCGATGCCCTCTGCTTCCCGCCACCATTGGGGAACTGACGTTGATTTGGATAATTTTAACAACGCATTTTTTGATCATGGCGAGGGCTTAAAAGTTTATGATTGGTTGACGAAGAATGCGCATCATTATGGGTTCTGCAATCCTTACAATGCGAAAGGAATAAATCATAGAACGGGGTACGAAGAAGAGCGATGGCATTGGTCGTATTACCCGATTGCGAACGCCTTTATGGAACGCTATTTCGAGGACGTGAATTATGAGGATATAAAGGGATTTCTTGGCGCAGGAACGGAGATAGAATTGGGAATTATAAAGAATTATTTGTTGAGTATTAACGAAGATTGCAAGTAAATGAACATCACCGATACACATATTCACCTTTACGCTAAGGAGTTCGATAGCGACCGCGAAGAAATGATAGAACATGCCCAAAAGTCGGGCATCAACCGGTTTTTTATGCCGAATATTGATAGCGATTCTATTACCTCGATGATGGATTTGCAGCATCGTTATCCGGGGATTTGTTATGCTATGATCGGCTTGCATCCTTGTTCGGTGAAAACGAATTATAAAGAGGAATTAAAGACTGTTGAAACGTGGCTGACGAAGGCTGAATTCAAGGCAGTGGGCGAGATTGGGATTGATTTGTATTGGGATAAATCTTTTATTACCGAACAAGAGTTTGCATTCAAGAAACAAATAGAATGGGCGCATCATTATCGGCTGCCGATTGTGATTCATTCACGGGAATCATTCGATGAAGTTTATAAAATTCTTGTTGATTGCCGTAGCTTGCAACCACGGGGAATTTTTCATTGCTTTTCAGGAACTATTGAGCAGGCAAAGAAGATTATTGACTTGGGATTTTATCTTGGCATCGGGGGTGTGGTAACGTACAAGAATTCGGGCTTGGATAAGGTGGTTTCGGCGATTGATTTGAAGCATTTGGTGTTGGAAACGGATGCTCCTTACCTTGCCCCTACTCCTTTTCGCGGCAAAAGGAATCAGCCGGATTATATTTTGAATGTTGCCGAGAAAATTGCAGAGATTAAAGAAACAACAGTCGAGGATGTTGCATTAATTACGACTCAAAATGCGATGAAGATTTTTGATTTTGAACTTTCATAATCGAATTAATGAAACTTATTAAAACGTGAACACAGTTTGTTAAAACTTGATCGCCGATTTAGCATTTGTTCTACATTCCGAATTAAGTAGTATCTTTGCGCCTCGAAACAAAATCATTATTCATTAAATGGAATTAACATCATTTTGGACGCCGTTCGAGAAAGTTTATAGGAGGACGAAGCAGACCTTTCAGAAGAAGGGTTACGTGATTTCGGAGGATGAAAAGAACCCGGGAGTGATGGTGGCGCGGAGGAAAGCGACACTTTTATATGCCGCGATGAACCTGGAAATTGTGATTACAAAGATTGATGAGAGTAGTTGTTCTATTTCGATAACGTCTAATGCCGGCAAGCATTGGTTTGATAATGCTTCGAAGCGGAACAGGCAACTGGAGGGACAATATATCGCGATGATTACGACTCGCATTTAGAATTTACTAACCAACATTTACACTAAATATTTTATCATGAAAACTAAAAACAATTTTGCGCTATTCGGTATTTTAGCTGTTATCGGAGCCTGGACTCTTCTCTTTTTAAATCTTAATCCGCCGAAGAAAATGGTATCGCCTTTAATTATCGGCGAAGCCTTTATCAATGGAGATAAAGACGATGCCAATGCGGCATTTAATTATGAATTTAATAGGCTTAAAGACCCTGCGACGGGGAAAATTCCAGCTAACATAAGGCAACGAGAATTGGAGTTTGCAACGACTATGCCGAAGGATGCAGACTTTAAAAATAATGAACGGATGAAGGTTTTGCCATTGAATTGGGCGGCTCGCGGACCATATAATATAGGAGGAAGAACGCGTGCATTAGCGGTGGATATTACGAATGATAGCATCATCCTCGCAGGCAGTGTTTCAGGCAGTATGTGGCGTTCTACCGACCAAGGAAATTCGTGGACACAGGTTTCTACGCCGGCTCAAATTCATGCGATCTCTTGCATTGTTCAAGATATTCGCCCCGGCCATACCAACATTTGGTATTATGGAACTGGTGAAGGAGTAGGTCCTTCGGCTTATGCTAATGGCGCATATCCATTGGGGAATGGAATTTTTAAATCCACGGATAATGGGCTTACTTGGAATTCGCTAACCAACACTGCTGCGAATACTCCGCAAACATTCAGCACCGATTTCGATTTATGTTGGAATATGGCTGTGGACCCTACCGCTCCAGACTCAATTAGTCCGTTGTATGTCGCTACTTATGGGAAGATATATAGAACAATGGATGGTGGTATCAACTGGACAATCCCTGTTAATGGAAGCCTTGTTGCCCCTACTTATACCGACATTGCGATAGCATCGAATGGTGCGAAGTATGCTACGATGAGCAGCGATGGAGCATCCAATATCAGAGGCATCAGGAGGTCTGTGGATGGCGTAACATGGACTAAAATTACTCCTGATAGTTTTCCTTCGGTGTATGAACGGATTTGCATCGGTATTGACCCAAACAATGAACGGAATGTTTATTTTATTGCTTATACCCCTGGTGCCGGATTTCCTTCCACGATGACTATTAACTACCATGCCGATACCGAATATTACAGTCTTTGGAAATATACTTACATCTCCGGCAATGGCGATAGTGCTGGCGGCATGTGGACTAATCTTTCTGCGAATATTCCATACAATGGCATGCAATTCGGGAATTATTTCTCGCAAGGCGGGTACGATATGTATGTAAAAGTTCAGCCGGGAGACTCGAATACCGTTTATCTCGGAGGCACCGACATCTTCCGCTCTGCCGATGCTTTTACAACGCCGAATAACTGGACACAAATCGGGGGATACGGCGTAGGAACTACGGCTCCTAACTTTGTGCTTTATCCTAATCATCATCCCGACCAGCATCAATTGCGGTTTCTTCACAACAACCCCCATGCTATGATTTCTTCTTGCGATGGCGGCGTATTTAAAACAATGGATAATTCCACACCCGATTCCGTAACTTGGATTTCATGCAACAACGGTTATAAAACCACACAGTTTTACACCTGCGCCTTAGACCATGCCACGCCAAACAATGATATTATTACCGGAGGCTTGCAGGATAACGGTTCCTTCTTTACCAATTCCAGTAACCTCACTGCCCCTTGGACATGGTCTTGCAAGGGTGATGGCGGTTACTCCTACGTTTTCGACAATCATCCCTTTTATTATTTCTCTATCCAGCAAGGAAAGGTTTATAAATCGCAATTAGATGCCAACGGAAACCCCACCGCATTCAGAAGAGTGGATCCGATTGGTGGTGGTGGCTACGAATTCATCGCCCCGTTTGCCGTAGATCCGAACAACAACAACATCCTCTACCTTGCCGATAGCAGCCACATCTGGCGCAATACCGATTTATCTGCAATTACGCTGTCGAACCAATATGATTCCATTAGTACGAACTGGAGTTCCATTGATTCCATTACTGCAGGAGCCGGACAAATCACTGCGGTTGCTGTTTCAAATATTCCCGCGAATCGGATGTACTTTGGTACGTATTATAACCTCTTATACCGCGTTAATAATGCCAATGTCGGCAACCCGACAAGGACAAATATTACCAGCGGTTTATTCACTGGTGGTGCCAGCGTCAGTTGCATCGCGATAGACCCTACGAATGCCGACAGGGTCATCGTTACCTTCTCGAATTACAATGCACGGAGCATCTTTTTTACCTCCAATGGCGGCACTTCGTGGACGGATATTTCTGCGAACCTCGAACAGCATCCATTTGGCGGTCCGGCGGGCAATGGTCCTTCGGTTCGTTGGGCTAAAATCGTCCCATTAAATGGCGATACAGCCTACTTTGTCGGCACCAGCATCGGGCTTTTTGCAACCTCGCATCTGCATGGCGATTCTACCCAGTGGGTTCAGCAGGGAAGTGCCACGATTGGCAATGCGATTGTGGATATGATTGATGCACGGATTTCGGATGGAAAGATTATCGTCGGGACCCATGGCAACGGCATGTTCAGCACTACGCTGACTAATATTGCGCAACTCGGAGTGGGGATGGAGGAATTGAAGTTCCAAGCCTCGCCGTTGCAACTGCGGAATTTCCCGAATCCTGCCGATCAATTCACCACTATTTCCTTCAATCTGCCGATGAATGAGGCAGTGGATTTGAGGTTATTCGACCTGCACGGAAAGGAAGTCGCGACCGTATTGAATGGAACAAAAAATGCCGGTTTGAATTCCATAAAATTCAACACCAATGCCCTTGCTAATGGTATTTATTTTTGCCATCTAATAGCAGGTGATTTGATGGAGACCAAGAAAATTGTCGTCGCCAAAGAGTAATTAAATTGGAATAAGAGCGATTCCTTCTCTTCCGAAATCCACAACTCTTGGAACGAGGTCGAACATCGCGACCAGCATAAATGTGATTCAAAAGATAGACATCTTGACCATCCAGAGTACGTCAAACATTATTTATAGATGTTCTGTAATTGATACTCTCTATTAAATGGGTTAATGATGGTGTAATCATTTCCCCGATTAATAATGATAAATTAAATAAAAAAAAGGTATTCTGTCATTGATGCAACGGAATGTGTCATTGATGAGACGAACAGTGACATGAAAGAAACGTAACATGTCATAGATGAAACCTAACGTGTCATTGATGTAACGTAACGTGTCATGGTTGTAACGTAACCTGTCATGGATGCAACGAAACCTGTCATGGATGCAACGAACAATGACAAGAATCAGACGATCCATGTCAAGAATCAGACGATCGATGGCAAAAAACAGACGATCGATGACACTTTTGGTCTGTTACCTTTTATTTTTTCCCTAAAACCATTCTTCCAAGAAGTGTGGAAATGGGCGTGGATAGAGGGGATTGGAGCAAAATAGGTGAAAATGGTTTTAGAGGAGGTTTTGAAGGGTTGTTTTGTTTCAATAGTTTTTTGTTTAATTTGGCGGCTTCAAATGGCATATGAACCTATTTTAGATTTCAATGATAAGAAACTTCCTTTTTATTCTTTCTCTTGCGCTGTCATTTATGAGTGCTTATGGTGATAGCAATACTGATTACATTAAGGCTCATGCTGTTCGGGTTGATAATCCTTATCTATTAAGCGATTCTGTTTATAGTGTACTTTCTCCTTTTCAAATATTGATGATGGGTGAAATGCATGGTACGAATGAACCTGCGCAGTTTGTAATTGGTTTGTCTAATTTGCTTACTAATAAAGGAGATAGCGTTTCGGTGGGTTTGGAAATTCCTGATGGTTGGATGACGAACTTTATTTCATCGCATACCGATAGCAGCATTTATCAAAGTTATTTTTTCAGTACGCTCGCAGTTCTTGATGGTCGGGAATCTTTTGCATGGGCAAGTGTTATTTCGCATTTAAAAAACAATCCAAGGGTTCAACTTTTTTTCTTTGACAGAAACGAGGATGAGGGGAAACTTGATGATAGAGACAGTACGATGTTTCTGAAAATAAAGAAACAAATTTTGTTGCATCCGAATTGGAAAATGGTTACGCTAAGTGGTAATGCTCATACTATGATTAAGTCCAATGAAAAGAGAATGGCAATGTATTTAAGGGAAGATAAAGAATTAAATATTGCGACGAAAGTTTGTACTTTCACTAATTATTATATGCAAGGAAGCTGTCGTGCAAATTTCAAACATGGATTAGAAGAAAGGACATTTTCCCGACCACCGAATCATTTCGATACGACCTTTAGTTTTGATAAATATATGATCTTGCTTTCTCCTAAAACAACGTTTCCTTATACAGCAGTTTATTATACAAAGGATATTTCATCCTCCGAAATGGTGAAAGATAATTTGGATTTATCTACCATCAAAAAGGAATTAAAAGCAATTTATTAAAGAGATCAAAAGACAAGGACTGGTGCGGATTCAGCAGCGTTTATGCAATACATTGATAGTTGTAATCAGGCACAGGTAATTCCTATGATTACAAAATATGGATGGATGGGTAGGAGCCTTGTTGGCAGTGGATATAATTCTGCATTGTTTGCTGTCATTCAACATGCTGACCTTGCTACACAAGAAAAATATTTTCCTTTAATTAAGCAATCTGTTGATGAAGGCGAATCAAGAGCAAGTGAATTGGCAATGATGCAAGACAGGATATTAATGCGACAAGGAAAAGACCAAATCTATGGTTCGCAGATTGTGTTCGATAATTCAGGAGCGCAGGTATTTTATCCTATAGAAGATGAAAAGAATGTAAATATCCGCAGAGCAAAAGTTGGGATGCAACCGATAGAAGAATACGCCAAATATTTTGGCATTGATTATAAATTGACCATAAGTCCTGAAAGGTGATCCTGTCCACGTTCCTGAAAGGTTTTTCTCCCCACGGTCTTTGATAATTGGAAATACCTTTCGCTTACCTTAAACAATAATCTATTTCGATAACAGATTCAAAACCTTTCGGGACTTTTTGGGTAAACCACCTGACAGGTCCACGAGCATCCTGACAGGCAATCGCCCCTTCGCGATTTCCTGTAAGGTTGCCACCAAATAAGTATATAAAATGAAACCACGAGCAGCAGGGGGCTTTGTCAAGATTCATTTCTTCTAATTACTTAATTTCGCATCCTGATAAAAAAAGAATACCATGTCGAAATCCTCTTCCACCTTTACCTCCATCCTTGCCTTGCATTGCCCGCGCTGCCATGAGGGCAATCTGTTTACACATCCCAATTCTTTCTCTTATAAAAAGATGATTCAGATGCCGAAAGAATGTTCTGTTTGTAACTTGCAATTTGAACCCGAACCAGGCTTTTATTGGGGAGCTATGTTCTTATCTTATGGCTTGACGGTGGGCTTTTCCGTCTTTAATTTTATCTGGATGTACCTGATATGGGGATGGCTCACCTGGCAATTCTTAGTGGTCAATGCTGTATTATTAGCATTGGTAATTCCTTACACCTTCCGATTTTCGAGATGCTTGTATTTATACATCATCCAAAGCTTTGAACCGAAGAACAGGGTAGGGTAGGAGGATAAATTATTCTACAAAATACATATCCACTTCGCCCTTATTCTTGGTTAATATTTTGCCACGATGGACGCAGTGGAATTTATCTTTTATCAACTGATGCGTGCTACCCGATACGTTCACCTTTCCTGCTTCTCCACTGCTTTCCATACGCGATGCAAGGTTCACGGTGTCGCCCCAAATATCGTAAGCAAACTTCCGAACACCCACCACTCCGGCTACTACCGGTCCGGTATTTATCCCTATCCTTATCTCGAAAGGCAACTCTCCTTTTGCAATCTTTTGCTCATTATAATTTGCCATAAAGTCTCTTATCTCTATTGCCGCTTTAACCGTGTCTTCGGCATGGGTATTATTCTTCACGGGTAAGCCTCCGGCACACATGTAGGCATCGCCAATGGTTTTAATTTTCTCTATCTTATGTTTATAAATAATATCGTCGAAGGCACTAAAACAGTAATCTATTTCGGCAACTAACTTCGCAGGGCTCATCTGCTCACTAATCTTGGTGAAGCCCTTGAAGTCAGTAAACATCACAGTTACCCAATCATAGTTCTTAGCTTCCGTCTTGCCTTTTTCTTTTAATTCTTCAGCTACTTCGGCAGGGAGAATGTTTAACAATAACTTTTCAGAACGCTCCTTCTCGAGTTCCACATTCGCCTTTTCGATGGTGATAATCTTGTTCTTTAAATCTAATGCCACATTCGCATTTCTCTTGATTCGAAAACGATTGTAAAGAATTAAAGCCAACAGGAAAACTAATATAAACCCTACAATAAAAGCATTCTTCATCTGTCGTTGCCGTTTGAGAACTTCGGTGCTGACGGCATCCTTTTTATCTTGCATCGCCTTTGCAGAATCTTGCTTCTTACCGAAGTCATATTGCAATTGCAAGCCGGTCACCTTCTTCTCATTTTCTTTGTTGAAGATGGTGTCGTAAACCTGCTTGTAGAGGACGTGGTAGTCATAAGCCGACTTATAATTTTGTTGCTTGGCGTAGAATAATGCGAGGTTCATATAGGCATTCTTTATCAACTCCCGAGCACCTGTTTCTTTGGAGATGGCGAGTGCTTTCAATTCATATTTAATGGCTTCATTCAGGTTGCCTTGCTTCTCATAAACCTGGCTGATGCTGTTGTTGCATTTAAAGATTCCGTACTTGTCGCCTATCTCTTCTTTTATCTTTAATGACAAGGAATAATTCTTCAACGCATCCGCGAATTTGTTTTGTTCGTTGTACACATTCCCGATGTTGATGTAGGAATTCGAGATGCGTCTTTTATCCCCAATATCTTCGCGAATCTTTAGGGAGTTAAGATGATTTTGCAAGGCTTCTTCGTAGTTGTTTTGGGCGGTATAAATATTCCCGATCGTCTCGTAAGAGTCCGATATACCGGCATTATCGCCTAACCCGATACGTATCTTCAATGAGTTTTGATAATTCGATAATGCTTGCTCGAAATCTTTTTGCATGTAATAAATATCGCCTATGTTATTGTACGAACCGGCAATGCCTTTTTTATTCCCAAGCTCCTCTTTTATCTTCAAAGAAGAGAGGTAATTATTCAACGCTTCGGAATAATTACCCTGATGTTTATACACTGCCCCGATGCCGTTATAATCATTCGCGATACCTTTTTTATTCTTGATTTCCTCCATTATCTTGAGCGACTTTTGATAGTAATCCAACGCCGCCTGATAGTTGCCTTTGTTTTCGCTAATCACCGCCATCGTATAATTCGCATAGCCGATGCCTTTCTTAAACCCTATCTTCTCTGAAATCGCCAAACATTCCAGCGCGTATTCGGTGGCTTTATCGGGGGCGGCATCCCAATATTCTTGAGCGATATTATTTAATAAAATAGCCTTCGTACTATCCATCAAAATCGGGGCATTCATCCCGATTTCTTTCTTTGACGATTCGTATTTCTTGAGTGCGTTTTCCAGACTGTCAATGTTCTTTTTATTCTGCGAAAAGCCGTGAATAGGGAGCCATGTTAATAAGATTATGAATAGGAGGGAGGAGGTAGTTCTTTGCATCGGGGTATTCGTTTTCGTTAATAAGGGGGCAAAAGTAGGAATTAGATATTAAAAATGTAGCGCGAAGTTGATGACAAGTAACGCAAAGTTGATAACAAGTAGCGCAATGTTGATAACAAGTAGCGCAATGTTGATGACAGGTAGCGCAAAGTTGAAACAATAAGGCGCAATGTTGACATAATAAGGCGCAAAGTTGTCAACTTTGCGCCTTATTACGTTGTAATTTCTGGATTATTGAAGAGCTGCAATCTTGAAAAAACCGATAATTTGGCATCGTCAGGAGACGAAATACCGGTCCTTATAACCTTAAAGGCTCCAATAATTAAGCTCCTTAATCTTGCCTCGGTAGATACCTTTTATATCCACCACCAACCCGGGATTGGAGGAGATGGATTTGAAATATTGTTCATCTAATTCGAGGTATTCATGGTGATTGACGGCAACAATAATGGCATCGTAATCGGTACCTATTTCCTTCACCAACCCGAAGCCGTATTCGTGCATCAAATGGTCAGACGAAGCACGGGTGTCGGTAACATCCACGCTCACGCTGTATGATTTAAGTTCTTTGACCACATCCGCTATCTTAGAATTCCGGATGTCCTCCACGTTCTCTTTGAAGGTTGCGCCCATCACCAATACCTTCGCCTTGCCGATGTCTTTGCCGAATGAAATAATCTTCTTCACAGTTTGCTTCGCGATGTAAAAACCCATCGTATCATTCACATACCGCCCCGAATTAATCACTTGGGCATGGTAATCCAAAGCCTGTGCTTTGTGAGTCAGATAATAAGGATCCACCCCGATGCAATGCCCGCCCACCAATCCTGGAGAAAAGCGCAAGAAATTCCATTTTGTACCGGCAGCTTCCAGCACTTCGTAGGTATTAATCCCCATCCTGTTGAAGATAATAGACAGTTCGTTCATGAAGGCGATATTCACATCACGCTGGGTGTTTTCAATGATCTTAGCAGCCTCCGCCACCTTGATGGAAGTAGCACGGAACACGCCAGCCTGAACCACCAACTCGTAGGTCTTGGCAATAATATCCAAGGACTCTTCATCGCAGCCGGAAACTACCTTCACGGTCTTGGCTAAGGTATGTTCTTTATCTCCTGGATTGATTCGTTCTGGCGAATACCCTACCTTGAAGTCATCTTTGAATTTAAGCCCCGAAAGTAATTCCAAAATAGGGATGCAATCCTCCTCCGTACAGCCCGGATAAACGGTAGATTCAAAGACTACATAATCTCCTTTTTTGAGAACAGTACCTATCGAACCGGTTGCCGAAAGGAGGGGCTTGAGGTCGGGGAGTTTGTGTTCGTCAATAGGAGTAGGAACGCCGACAATGAAGAAGTTAGCCTTCCTCAAATCCTCTATATCAGTAGTGAATTCGATGTCGCAGTTGTCAAATGCAGAACTGTCTAATTCGCCGCTGGGGTCTATTCTTTTTTTCATCATATCAATCCTCGGCTGGCTGATATCAAAGCCGATGACACTTATCTTTTTTGCAAATTCCAAGGCTATCGGCAGCCCGACATATCCCAATCCGATGACGGCTAACTTTGCCTCTTTCTCTATTAATCTATGGTATAAACACATATTGTTTGGTTAGTTTTTTAATGAATAAATCCGTTCTATAATCTCTACCACCTTCAAGCCTTCGAGGGCGTTGGTAGTGATGGTGTTTCTTCCCTTTAGGGTATCAATTACATTCTCAATGATGAAATGATGATTCGCCGCCGACCCTTTGTATGCCCCGTAATCATTGGCAGGATTGGAGTCAGAGAGTTCGGGCATTTCGTAATCTTTTATGTGGCAATGTTCTACAGTATTCATGTATTGTCCGCCTATCTTGACACTGCCTTTGCTGCCGATAATGGTGATGCTGCTTTCCAAATTCTTATCCCATACCGAGGTGGAATAATTAATGGAACCCATGCCGCCATTCGCGAAATTGAAACTCACGATGCCGCTATCTTCAAAGTCAGTCAATCCCTTATGATTAAAGGTGTTGAACTTGGCATTAATATCTTTTATATCCCCAAAAAGCCAGTACATAATATCTATAAAATGAGAGAACTGGGTAAACAATGTCCCGCCATCCAATCGGGCATCGCCCTTCCAGCCGCCTTTCTTATAATACCGTTCATCGCGATTCCAATAACAGTTTAATTGAACCATAAAAATATCCCCCAAAACCTTATTCTCAATAACGTCCTTAATCCAGACCGAAGGCGGACTGTAGCGATTCTGCATCACGCAGAAAATGTTTTTATGAACCTGCAATGCCTTAAATATTATCGCCTCGCAATCGGCTTTTGTGAGAGCCATCGGTTTCTCGCAAACGATGTGATTTTTGTTCTCCAAAGCCAGTAGCGAATGCATGGCATGAAGCCCATTCGGTGAGCAGATGTTGACCACTTCAAAATCGAGATCAGAGGCAAGCATTTCCTCTGTAGAATGAAAGAAGGGAACTCCGAATTTCTCAATCCCTACCTTCTCTTTTGGGAGGACATCGCATACCGCGACCAGCTCGGCTTCCTCGTTCCGTTCAATCATTTCTGCATGGCGTTTGCCGATGTGCCCGCAGCCAATAATTGCAAATTTAACTTTTTTATCCATAGCATTCCGTTTAGGGCTGCAAAAATAGGAAAAATATCGGCTATGCTTCGTCCGGCAGCCGAAATGATCGGTTTTAGGGTAACATAAGTTAAGACTATTGCCGCAATGATGAAGACTATTGCCGTAATGAACGGGCTAAAATGCTCCTTTTTGATGGTTTTTGGATTTCATCCTATGCCAGATTTATTAATAATAACGGTATTTAATTTAATAATAAGGGCATGAATGAATGGAAATGTATTAAAAAAGGTGATGTTGGAGTATTTAATGTGTATATTTAATAATAAATGTGAATGAATCCTGACAGGCAAGCGCCCCTTCGCGATTGCCTGTCAGGATGTATCCATAAATGTCTGTAGTGTTTATTCACCCCAACTGGAAGGTCGGGGCTATTGATTCAGGAATTATTGGTTCCGAATCAGCTTTTCCAGGATGTCATTCATCGCCTCCCAAGTATAATTTCTTTGGATAAAATCAAATGCATGTTCCGCAATTTGGTTTCCTTTTTCGGGATGTTCCAGCAGATCAAAAATATGATTAGCATATTCCGTCGGTTCGTTCGCGACCAAAATACTTTCATTCGGAATGGCATGAACGGCATTATTCGCCAGCACCGAAGTAACCACCGGAATCTTCATCGCCATCGCCTGTAATAATTTATTCTGAAGCCCGATACTTAGCTGCATCGGCGCGACCAACATCTTCGATTCGGCAAAGCTCTCCCGAATATCATCCACCCAGCCGGCAACAGTTACATGTCGCGATTTGAGGGCAAGGACTTTAGGGGAAGGCGTGGTACCGGCAATTAATATTTTAATATCAGGATACCTCACCAACAACAAGGGAAGTATGCGCTCGACAAGATAAATCGCACTGTCCACATTCGGCGGATACGACATATTGCCGCAGAAGAGAATATCGAATTTTTTTTTCTGCTCGATAGGATGGTAGAAGTCGGTATCCACGCCATTCGGAACGATCGCGATCTGCTCCTTTTGGGGATGCATAATGAAATTCCGATCCTGCACCGAGATAATCGTTTTATAAGTGAAATCATTGAAGACATCATGCTCATAGTTAACGAGCCGCTTGTACTCCATCTTGAAGAAAGGTTTCAAATAAAAAGGCACTTTATCAATTCTGCGTTCCACGCCTTTCGAGAAGACATCCATATAATCAATCATCGTAGGGATGCCCTGAATATCCCTGCAATACTCGGCAGTTCGAATCAATTGGCAATAGATTAAATCGGGCTGATGCTTCTTGATTTCTTCATCCATAATCCGTTTGGTTTTCTTGTTATAAAAATACCCGACCTGCATCGGAAGGATTGAAAAGAAGGCTTTAAATAAGTTTAGTAAAAGGGTAATTTTAGAAAGTTGAATAAACTTAATATGCCTGCAATACGGTTTTAACGCTTCTAAGGCATCAGAATGGAAAGGCTCGTCGTTTAAGGCAATGAGCACAATTTCATGCTTCTTGGATAATTCTTTTATCTGATGAAAAGCCCTCAACTTATCCCCCTTCTCGAGAGGATATGGAATCCTGGAAAGCAGCACAACTATTTTCATAAATTAGTTTAGCAAAAGTGAATGATAAAAATGATTCAGCATCTCCCCAATCGTTTTGTTGTGGTATTGATTCATCACGAAGTCCTTTGCATTCTTACTAATGGTGGTGCATAATTCTCGGTCGTTAAAACACAAGCCTATCATCTGACTGAAGTCGCTGGGAGTATCCGCAATCAAGATGTTTTGGAGATGGGTGTAATCAATGCCCTCTGCCCCGATAGTGGTCGAGATAATAGTTTTTCCTAATGCCATTCCCTCAATGATTTTAACCCGCATTCCGCTACCGGAAAGTAAGGGAACAATCATAATATCTTTGGTATTCATCCACTGCTTGGCATCTTCGACATCATCATAAACATAAAGCGATTGGATGTTGTTTCGTGTGAGTCGTTCAGGCATTCCACGCCCCCCGATGTAGAATTTCAGTGCAGGATATTTCTTGTGTAATTCGTTCCAAGCTTCTTTGATAAACCAATCTACAGCTTCCACGTTAGGCACCCAATTCATCGAACCCAGATGAAACAAAACAGGAACAATATTGTGATGCTCCGGAAGGTTGCTATCAGTATCATCAACACCAATTGGCGATACATGAATCGGGAGATTACATCCCATACTTTCAAAGAGCTTTTTATCTTCAGGAGTGATTGTAACAATGGCATCAAATTGATTGACCATATTCGTTTCATAGCTCTTCAATCTATAGGTTTGGATGTGCAGATAACTTCGTTTCAATCCCGCCTGTAACCCTTCAATCACAAGTTCCCAGATTTTATATTCGATGTTATGTGCTCTGTAAATTATCTTAGCCTTCGTGTGCTTGCGAATAGATTTAATATAAGGTGTAACAAACAAACTTTCCATTTGGATAATATCAAACTTCTCCTTGAGCAATAAGTCAATAAGTTTGTTCTCAAATTCCTTGGAATAAAATCTTTGGATGTGATAAGATTGATTGGTAAAAAGATTCATCAGCGCAGCAAAGGGACGAACGGTTGTGTCAATATCAACGGCATCCCATTGGGCAATATCAAGTAATTCATCGGGGAGATTTTGTAAATCAAAATGATGCTTCGGAGTATTGATTGAAAGGATATAAACATCGTTCCCTTCAGCACACAAAGCCCTTGTGAGTGCGAGCATGGCAATAGATCCTCCATTAATCGGCGGATAAGGAACTCGGCTGCATAATTGTAAAATCTTCACAAAGCGAATTAAAGAAATGGTTGGGTAATTGATTCAACCAATCAAACTGTTACTTAAAAAGATGCGGAACAAACCTGCTTTTATTATCAGTAATCAAGGTCTTCGATTCGCGGATGCCTATTCCTGCCGCCTCTTGGTCAATCATCCAACTGCCTATTACGGGATAATTTCCATCAAATTCTGGGAGCTTAAACAACTCTTGAAATACATATCCTTCCTCGCCGTAATCACCTCTAGTAAAAGCTATCAAATGTTCATCGCCTATGATGTCTATATTCGCGCCTTCCCTTGATAGTATTGGTTTCTTGACATAGTTGCCCGTGAACTTTTGCGATGTAAAATAAGTAGGCAACAAGTTCGGATGATTAGGATTTAATTCCCACAACAAAGCCAGTATCACTTTGTTAGACCACATCATTTTCCAAACTGGTTCTATCCATTGGGTGATGTTTATAGAGTCGCGGAAGCTGCCTGCGAATTGTTCTTTAACCAACCATTCGTAAGGATACAGCTTGAAGATGGTCTTCATTTGGTTGTTATCCAGATCTACAAAAAACTTCTTTATTTCATCCCAACCAATATCTTCCATGATGATTAGTTTAGTTCCAAGACCTGCATTCTGGGCGGTTTCTGCGAGATAGGCTACGGTCATGAAATCTTCATTATTGTTGAGGTGTGCAAAGTAAATCTTACTATCCACATAGTCTTTTAAATCCACCCATTTCGCGATTAATTTATCGTGGATGGAATTGAATTGATCGCTCGCTGGGAACATATCCTGCAACCAAAACCATTGGATAACGCTCGCCTCAATCAAGGCTGTCGGGGTATCGGCATTATATTCCAGCAGCTTGATGTGGGTGCCATCATATCCTAAATCGAACCGACCATACAAGGCTGGTGGTTCTTGCTCCCAAGCGGCTTTGATCAACGGAATGACGAGGGTAGGAACTCCCAATTTATCGAACCAATCGTGGTCAATAATATACTGCGCAGCATCCAAATAAAGCTGATGCAAATCGTAGGTAGCTTTTTCTATCGCATCAATTTCGGAGGACTCAAATTCATAGTACGCCGATTCATCCCAGTAGGGCGTTCCACCATCGAGCGTGTTATAAATCAAGCCCTGCTTCTCTGTTATCTGCTTCCAATTTTCTCTTGGAGCTATCGTCTTTCTGATCATTCGCCTGCGCCTCCTCCCGAATGTCCGCCACCACCTTCTCCACCACCTTTTGAGCTACTTCCAAACCCGCCACGAGAAGTCCCGGGGGAGCTGTAAGAAACTCCTGCCGAGGGAGAATAATGCCCTCCACTTACTTGCTCCCCATACCCATAATTCCGGCTTCCATAATACCATAGGAAAGGCATATAACCCATTCCGCCCATGCCTCCTGCGCCATAGCCACCGTGATAATTGTTGTTTTCATCACGGCAATTGCATAACGAATCGGGCATCACTTTGCCGGTATTATCCACGCAATGGCGATAATGTTCATCATGACAAGAAGCGAGAAACAAAGCCGCCAAGCCGATCAGCCCTGCCACCTTCATGCTTTTACTTTTACGATTTTTCATCTCTAATTATTAAGGGGCAAAGATATATAATTCTTCAACAATTAAATCATCGCAAACGATTATATCGAAACGAGATTGGGCGTTTGCCTGTCAGGAATACGAGCGTATCTATCAGGTCGTTCACCTGATCATTTCTACTTCAGTTAAGATTTTCATGTGTACTAATTTAAAATTATTATTATTGTTTAAGAACATTATTTGCTGGGAATTCCTTACTGGGGCTGACCACACGACAATTGGGGCTGACCACACGACAATTGGGGCTGACCACACGACAATTGGGGCTGACCACTCGACAATTGGGGCTGACTACGCGACAATTGGGGCTGACTACGCGACAATTGGGGCTGACTGCGCGACAATTGGGGCTGACTACGCCACGATTGGGGATTACTACGCCACAACTGGGGATTTCAAATCCATCACTGGGGATTACAAATCCCCAGTTTCCTAAAAGCAAGAAATATTGGATCCTTGCTATGCCACAATAAGCTGTTATAGAGCTTATTAATGAATAAAAACTACGACTCGGGGAATTTAATAAGAACCGCATCTCGAGATGAAATTTTTGGCTGCCAATAGGCGAAGCACGATTTTCATCGAGAGTTGTAGCTCTTGCGTAATTAGCCTGATTCAAGTGGCATGAAAGTCTCGTAGGGGAGATTTCAAACTTTAGAATTGGAAATAGATAAAAGGTTTCACATCTGCCGACATTATTTGGATGACGAGATAGATGGCAAGCGTAAGTACGATCGCTTTGAGGATCGGATGGGAGATAGTGAGTACATGTTGTGCAGATTGTTTTATCGTTCGCGGAATAAAATGGGTAATGTAGCCGATAAGGATCATGAGAAAGACATCCTGATAGCCGATAATGATTTTCATAATGTCGGTGCCGGCATGGAAGATGGTGGTGGTTTGAGAGATGACTTGCGAAGCTATCTCAAAGTTCCTCGCCCGAAAGAATATCCAACAAAAACATACAAAATGAAAGGTGAGGATGGTGGTACTAATTCTTATCCAAGTCTTAGGTTTAATCTTGTCATCAATTTTAAAGAATGTCTTGAAAGCCTTCTCTACTGCTAATGCCGCACCGTGCAAGCCTCCCCAAATAATGAATTTGATGGAGGCTCCATGCCACAAGCCGCCGAGCAACATAGTAAGCATTAAGTTGATGTAAGTTCTCATCTTTCCTTTGCGGCTTCCGCCCAATGGGATGTAGAGATAATCGCGTAACCACGAGGATAAGGAGATGTGCCACCGTCGCCAGAACTCGGTGATGCTTACTGAAGTATAGGGGGCATTGAAGTTCATCGGCAAGTGAAAACCGAGGAGTAGTGCAATACCGATAGCCATGTCAGAATAGCCGGAGAAATCGCAATAGATTTGGATGGCATAACTGTAGGTTGCCATCAGGTTTTCAAAGCCCGAATACAGCATTGGGTTATCAAAGACTCTGTCCACGAAGTTGCCGGAGATATAATCGGAGATGACGGCTTTCTTGATAAGCCCTGCAATGATAAGAAAGAGAGCCTTACCCAAATCTTCCTGGCTAATGAAAGGTTTCTTGTGGATTTGAGGAAGGAAATCGGATGCCCTGACAATAGGACCAGCCACCAACTGCGGGAAGAACGAAACAAAGAATCCATAATCAATGATGCTGTTAAGCGGTTTGATGCTTCCTTTATAAACATCCAAAGTATAACTTAAAGATTGAAAGGTAAAGAACGAAACGCCCACGGGCAAGAAGATGCCAAAAGGTTTGACAGGTCCGGTGATGTAGGTTGGATTAAGATTATTAAGGATATAAGAGCTGTTGAAATAGGGTAGGAGGTTGGTATTCAGAAACAGGTCGCGGCTAATATCCATCAAGAAGTTGGTATATTTAAAGTAAGCCAAGATACCAAGGTTTAAGACTAAACTCAAGACGAGATAAAACATCCTTTTACTCTTCTTTAAACTATCATTGATAAGATGCGACAAGGTGTAATCAACAACGGTGCTACTCACCAACACAAGGAAATAGATACCACTCGACTTGTAATAAAAGAACCACGAGAAGAGAATGACATAGATGATGCGTCCTCTTTGTCGGTTTTGTAAGAGGATGTATCCTGCATAAAAGAAGAGGAAAAGTATCAGGAAGAAGCCGGTATTAAAGAGAATAGGACTCCTCTTATCATAAACAAAAAGATGAAGGAACTTATCTAAATCGAAGTCGAACATGGAGGATTAATGTAGATAGGATTCGTACTTCTTCAAGCCCTTTTCTATGGCATCGTAGAACAACTTTGCTTGCAATTCATACCCTGCCTTAGTGAAGTGAACCTTGTCGTACTGCGACAAGCCAGCCTTAAACCAACTCGCTACTGAATTCAGTCCGCCCATGATGGAATGGAAATCCCAGTAAGCTAAATCATTTTTTTTGCAATACTCTTTAAGCATCTCGGCGGCAGTTTGCATGTCGGGGTTCTTATATTTATACCTACGATATGAATCCGCAGGCGTGGTAAGGATTATCGCGGCATTTGGATTATTTTTTTTGATGGCGGCAATCAGCATTTCTACATTGTTTGCAAACTCCTCTTTCCTGAACGGCGCATTGTAAGCATCATTTGTGCCGAGTGAGATGATGACGAGATCGGGTTGCAAGCCGACCAACTGATCCTGAAAATAAACAGAGGCATTGTAATCGCTGAACTGCGCTCCATTAACCCCTATCGTATTGTATAAGATTCCGCCATAGCCATTCTCTAAAAGGATACCGTAAATCTCTGCCTGCCCTTGCGATGAATCTCGCCTGTAGGCATTAATAGTGCATTGATGAAGCATAGTGTCGAGCTGCACTTCGGAGATAAAAGCAGGACCTTTCTTGATGCAAGAATTGATGTATCCAACCACATATCCGCTGCTATCGCATACGAAATAATCGTACTCAAAAGCCGATTGATCATGGAACAAGGTGAGCTTATTGAAGGCATAACAAAGTGTATCGGCATCGTATATATTTAAGTTGATGGCAGCCCGTGGATCCTTCGTTTTAATTGTGATGCCGCATACTCCGATAGGCATCGGATTATTCAGCATCACATTCCGTTTGGCATCCCACTTGACATTGGTTGATGACCTGAAGTTGTTCGTGCCATTCGTATTAGCCACCTTGAAGGGAAACATTAATCCTCGCCCTGCATTACCAAAATCGCTTTGCAGTAACTTTCTTACTTCGCCCGAAAAGAAATCTGCCTGAAGATGCGAATCGCCAATATGAACAATAGATATTTTGTGGTTATGTTCTTTCTTTTGTAAAGATAGTTTACTGTAGAAATTTGCAAGGGAAATACTGTCATTCTCTAACTTATTAAACTCCAGCTTGAGGAATTTATACTTCAATGCAAGTCCTTCTTTTGGGATGCTGACACTATCTTTAATTAAAGAAAGGCTATCCATTTTCATAGAAACGCTGTCTTTTAATACAGAATCTCTAGTAATGATTTGCGCCTTCGTTATACAACTTACCACACAAATAATCCCCATCAAACCACTCCATATTTTATTTCTTCTCCCCATCATATTCTTTCATTAATTCTTTAAATAACATATCAGCCACTTTGCCGGCACCGCGATAATTAAGATGTGTATAATCTTTGTTGGCAAGGGCAGTATCAGCGTTAGCCCAACGAACCATAGAGTTGTAACCGCCCATCGCTTCATACAAATTCCAGAAACAAACCTTGGCAGTATCAGCGATTCGCTTTTGTGTTTCAACCAAGATAGGGATGCCGATATCGGTTTCCATTTCTGCATTCACTTTAGTGCTTTTATCATTCACGCCTATCAATAAAATACTTGCCTTGGGGAAGCATTGTTTAATTTGTTTCATTGAATATTTCATCCCACGTTCGTACCAGGAAAAATCTGTTTGATTACTCCCAATCACATTCAGCCCGTAGTGAATGATGACCAAATCATAGTCCAATATATCCGCAAATCGTTTCATTAATCTTGCTGGGGTAACGGTAAAAGCCATTCCTGAATTACCGCGAAACGAATAATTATCCACGATAACACCTTCATCGCTTTCAAAGCTCATTCCATAGATATTGATCTTCTCTCCGCTATAAAAATTTACTTCAATATTCTTACTATCCTTCGGTAAAAGTTCCAATTTATTCAGTTCCTCTTTACCATCCAAAGCACAATAATGAGCCGATTCGCTGCCCCAAGAATACCCGATATAATTCTTCGCATTGCCGCTGCCATAAAGCAAATACGCATTCTCAAATTGCTTGGCATTATAGCAATTGGGGCAACCACGATACTTCACCCAACTGTGTTGATAGGCGTTTTTATTAGCAGAATCAAAGGCAGTTATCCGAGCATCTATCAAGGGATTAAAAACATAGCCCGAGATGCCAATCATACGCTCCTGTTTGTTATCTTTTATAATCGAACTCGCCTTCCAATCTTCTGAAAAGGAATGGATGATTGTCTGCCTGAAACCCGCTACCGGAGAGGTAATGGGAACAAAGCCGACACCGCTACCGCCAAAGCGTTTTTGGAAATATTCACGCAGTTCTCTCGTCAGCAAATCGCCTTCTATCATCGAATCCCCGAAGTAAGCGATACGCGTTTTGTGCTTCCCTTTCTTCGTTTCTTTCAAGGCATTAAAAAAAGCCGACAAGCCGCGAAGGGAATCGTGAGAATAATCAATAATCATGGTCGGATGAAGCTCATTCATCGTTTTGTTGATCTTAACCTGATGTTTGCCGCGCAAAGAATCTTCAATAGAGGTCAAAAAATTAATCGAATCATTCACCACTATTTTTGGATCCTTCTTGATGCTCGAATAAAGCCTTACTTTTTTGAATTCCACGCCGCCGATATTGATATTAATATTCAGTATCGCCCATACATTGAGCAGCAAAATCGTTGCCGCGAGAATCCACAACGCTTGTACCTGATAATTGCCGTTTTTCATAGCCTGCAAATTAATATTATTTGCTGAGAATAATTCGCAGCCCTTCGAGACAATAAAACGACCATGAGCCGTACTGAAAAATACCAGAGTAGCCGCCAAAATTTTGTGAACGGAAATCGAGAATTTGTGAACGGAAACAGGTTCTCTTTCGAGAAATATTTCCTTCTCGTACACAAATCTTGGGGCATCGGAAATGGGATTTCTCCGTTGTGGAGAGAATTTTTTCATCTTATCCCAAATGAAAAAACAACCATGAGCCATGCCCCAAATTTCTTGACCCGAAACTGGAATTTCTTGACCCGAAACCGAGATTTCTTGACCCGAAACAGGAATTTCTTGACCCGAAACAGAGATTTCTTGACCCGAAATCGTTACCATGTCCATGAAAAAATCGTTTCGGGTCAAGATTTTCGGGACATTCCTATCGAATAATTTGATGTCCATCAGGAATCAAATTATCGGTAGCATTCGTTCCGATATTCTGCCCATAAAAATCGTGTTTCGGGGCATCATTTTTTGAGTTCGGCTCATCATTGTGTTCTTGTTTTTCAGGGATAAAAGGAGGCTGGTCAGGGGTCATTCATTGTGGCTCATAATGGTTGCCATTTGATAACTTTTTTCGGGAAATCGGATGCTTGATTATCGAAAAAATTTACTTAAAATAGGATCAAATAACATTAAATAAAAGGGATGGATATTTTGTAATTAATTAATCGTATTTTTGCGCCAACTAATATTAATTAATAAACCAAAATTATGT
Organism: uncultured Bacteroidota bacterium; assembly: GCA_903844645.1. Classification (GTDB taxonomy): domain Bacteria; phylum Bacteroidota; class Bacteroidia; order AKYH767-A; family JABDAW01; genus JABDAW01. The sequence continues at coordinate 12,748 of CAIMUP010000014.1, read as the reverse complement.
ATCTAAAATTAACAAAAATGAACTTAAAGAATCAATCTAAACCTGCTGTGATGGCGGCAGCTAATTTCGTCATCGTTTTATTTTTAATGCTGTTTGCTGCGGGTAATTCTGCCGAGGCGCAAGTGGCGAATTATACCTTTACGCAGAGTGTTGCGGGCTTTACGCCTATCGTTGGGAACATCCTTTATTCGGACCCTTGGGATGATGATACGACGGCGGAGATTGCGCTGCCGTTTGTATTTAATTATAATTTTATTCCGTACAATTCTATTCATGTTAATACGAATGGATTTATCAGTTTGGGAGGCTCGGCAACGGTTGTTCAGGCACAGTGTGGTTTACGAAGTGGGATGTTTTATTCTATTGCCGGCTACTCTACCGATTTGGAGTCTGCTACCGCGAATTCGACCATCAGTTGGGACACGACGGGTATTGCGCCTAACCGAAAATTTATTGTGCAATGGACGGATTGTGATCATTGGAACGATAACCAGGCGAATCATTTTTCTTTTCAGATTGTGTTGTGCGAAGGGACGGATAAAGTTCAGGTAATTTGGGGAGCTTCTACCATCGGCACTACTTCTTATAAGAATGTGAATTGCACTGATAATGGTAATGAAGGCGGGCATGTCGGCTTGATAGGTGGTACGATTACGGATTTCAATATCCGTAGTGTTACGAATGGGGCGAATACCTGGTCGAGTTCTATCACTGCCGGAAATATAGATTCGGTATGTACTTCTAATGTATCGAATGTACCGGGCATCGGCTTAACTTATACCTGGACACCGCCGCCTCCGCCACCGATGACTTACGTGTCGAGCACGACCACTTTTTTGAATAATTCATCGGTAGATCCTATCGGTTCAACGACGAATCAGATACTACAGATAAAGATTGTAACGACGGGTGTTACCGCTCCTTTCGATGTTACGAGTTTGGCTCTTTCTACGGCAGGATGTACCAATCCTGCGGTAGATATTGCGAATGTCAAGGTTTATTTCACAGGATTTAACAGCACCTTCTCTACCACCACGCAATTCGGCACTACGGTGAGCAACCCCAACGGACCATATACCGTGAATGGCACAGCCACGATGTATAGTGGAGCGAATTACTTCTGGGTAACTTATGATGTATCGAATGCTGCGGGTATCAATGACCTGCTGCGAGGATGCTGTAATAGCATTGTCGGTACTGGTTTAATGGGTACGCAAACTCCTACGGTAACTTGTCCTATTGGATCACAAAGTATTGATAGTTTATACGGCAATTGGACACCGATTACAGCCCTTGCACCAGATTATAATGGAGGTGTGATGATACTCCTTTCCGATGGAACGGTAATAGCCAAGACCAGTTCTGGCGGTGGCGACGGGGTAGGAAGTATTTGGGATAGATTGACTCCCGATATTCATGGTAGTTATGTTAACGGCACCTGGTCGCAGATTGATTCTATGTTTGATACCAGATTATACTTCTCCTCCCAGATGATGAAAGACGGTAGGGTATATGTTGCCGGTGGTGAATATGGAACTGGTGGCGGAAGGGGAGAGATTTATGATCCTGTTACTAATTCCTGGACTGCTTTGCCAAATATAGGGCATACTATCAGCGATGCCAACTCGGCTATTCTTCCTAATGGTAATATCCTCCAGGCAATGGTTACTTTCGATAGTTCTTGGAACTTGGCTGCTACTAAAGTTTATAATCAAGTTACGAATAGTTATGGTCCGGTAATACTTGCTCACGGAGTTCACAATGAATCCATGTGGGTTAAATTACCCGATGGCAGTATATTATATATTGATAGAGACCAATTAACTTCCGAACGCTTTATCCCTTCGTTGAATCAATGGGTGGTGGATGGTGCTCTACCCGATTCTCTTTACGATATTTATGGTTCTGAATCGGGAACAGGATTTCTTTTACCTAATGGCAAGGCATTCTTTATCGGGGCTACGAGCCACACCGCTTATTACACTCCTTCGGGGAATAGCAGTCCGGGTGTTTGGACTGCGGGACCTGATCTTCCTAATGCTTCCGCACAGCCTGATGCCGCAGGAGCTATGATGGTGAATGGGAAGATCATTATTGCAGTTTCACCGTTGCCTACCGGTCCCGATCATTTCCCACCGCCAACTTCTTTCTATATCTTTGATTATCTCACCAACTCCTACCATCTCATCAGGACATATAATGGGGGTTACTCTTTGGGGATTTCTTCGTATATTACGAATATGCTGGTTTTGCCTAATGGTTCGATATTGTATTCGCAGCAGCAACAAGCCAACTCCAATAGGTATTATCAATTTACGCCGTCTGGTTCACCTCTTTTGGCTGGGAAACCTACGATTAATAACATTGTTCAAACTACTTGCGATTCGTTTATGATTACAGGAACGATGTTTAATGGAATTACCGGTGGAGCTGCTTACGGCGACGATTCCCAGAATGAAAGCAATTACCCATTGGTTCGCATTACCAATGGAACAAATGTCTATTATTGCCGTACTTATAACTGGAACAGAACCGATGTAATGACCGGAGCATTACCCGATACCACCTACTTCACGATCCCTGCCGGATTGCCACATGGAACCTATTCTTTAGTCGTAGTAGCGAATGGAAACCCGTCTGATACAATGCAGTTTATCCCATTCCCAATCATGACCAGTACCGCAACTCCTCCCTCAGTATGTAGCGGAACGACCTATACTTATACCCCGACAGCCATCCCGAGTGGCGTAACATTTACCTGGACTCGGGCTGCCGTAACGGGGATCAGCAATTCTGCCATCACGATTCCGCAAGCCGCTCCGGTGAATGAAACATTGGTCAATACGACCTCCAATGCCATCACGGTGGTGTATATTTATACCCTTACTTCTGGTGGTTGCAGCGACACGGCTTCCGTGTCCGTCGTGGTGAATGCCGAACCTTCGCCTGTTATTACTGCAAGCCTTCCAATTCCATTCTGCGATGGAGAAATCGGTACCCTGAATGCTGGTAATTTTATCGCTTATGATTGGAGTTCGAGTGCTACAACTGCTACTATTCCGGTCGCATCATCAGGGACTTATACTGTAACCGTTACGGATGCCAATGGTTGCATCGGGACGGCTTCGCAAACGGTGGCGGTGAATCCGTTGCCTGTTGTTTCCTTCACGGGTTTGCCGGATTCTATTTGCCACAATGGCGGCAACAGAACCTTAACGGGAAATCATACCGGAGGCACCTTCGCGGGGTCAGGAATTACGGGTACTATCTTTAATCCTGCGACGGCTGCGACGGGCATTGATACCATCCGTTATTCCTTCACCGATTCTATCGGATGTACCAATTCGTCGTGGCAAATCGTCAATGTTTTATTATGTTTGGATGTCCCGAATGCCGATAATTTATCCAATACCATTTCCATTTATCCAAACCCTGCGACGAACCATGTTTCCATCCTTTTCTTATCCGATAAAAAAGAAAATTATACTCTGCGTCTGCTCGATGTTACGGGTAGAATTATCATTAATAATAGAGGTACCGCGAGGGTAGGGGAGAACAAAATCGAGATCAGCCTGACCGATATTTCCAAGGGTATTTACCTGCTTCTTCTCGAGAAAGCGGATACCGTTATCCAATCGAAGATGGTCGTGGAATAGCTTCCCAATAATCTTCTCCGATAAGATTTCACTCATCTTATTCAAAAAGGTTTTGCTTTTTCTCCTTCGGGATGAAAGGCAAAACCTTTTTCTTTTGGAATAATCTCTGCTTGGGGAGGAGCAAAACCAACAGGGATTGGAGTTGCCCAAGCTTGGAATGGAGTTGCCCAAGCTTGGGGAGGAGTTGCCCAAGCTTGGGGAGGAGTTGCCCAAGCTTGGGGAGGAGTTACCCAAGCTTGGGGAGGAGTTACCCAAGGTTGGGGAGAAGTTGCCCAAGGTTGGGGAGAAGTTGCCCAAGGTTGGGGAGAAGTTGCCCAAGCTTGGGCAACTCCATTCCCAATTGGGATTGGAGTTGCCCAAACAGGTTTTGCTCCTCCCCAAACAGGTTTTTAAGTTAAATTTGATTAAAAAAGAAAAGCCTCCCGATCGTTTCGAGAGGCTTTAATTCATAATTCCTAAGTTTAATTCCTAATTAATGCTGATGCCCACCTGCGCCATGGACATGCCCATGCGCTAATTCATCGGGGCTGGCATCGCGAATCTCGACCACTTCGCCTACGAAATGCAAGGGCTTTCCGGCTAAAGGATGGTTGAAATCAATGGTAACCGTTTCGGCATTCACGGAAACAATCTTGCCGATCATCTGGTTGCCATCTTGGTCAGAAAGAGGGACCACATTTCCGATTTTTAATACATCTTCCATCAAAATACCATCTTGTTTGAACACATCAATCGGCACCTCGGCAATCTCCTCTGCGACGTGTTCGCCATAGCCATCACTGGCAGGAATAGAGAATGCGAAGGCATCGCCAACCGCCTTTCCGGCAACATTGCTCTCGAACACGGGCAACAAGTTTCCATTGCCAAAAATAAACACCAGGGGGTTGGCAACATCCGTTTTCTCCACAAAAACCCGTTCATTGTTATCATCGTCCGAATGCAGCTCGTACGATAATGTTACTACTTTGTCTTTTTCAATTTTCATATCTATAATTTATTAGTTAGGGCGCAAAAGTAGAAACAAATTATGAATTATGAATGATGAATTATGAATGGTGGCTCGACAATTTTAAGCCTCATAATATCATTCCAATGCCCCAATTGATAATTCATAATTGATAATTCATAATTCTTTTAGTAGTTTTGTCCCCTCAAACAAATTAATTAATTACGAATTATGAATACAACAAATGTGAAAACCGGACACCCCAAAGGACTTTGGGTTTTATTTGGAACCGAGATGTGGGAACGCTTCAATTTCTATGGGATGCGTGCCTTGCTCACCCTCTTTATGGTTAATTCCTTATTGATGAAAGAAGACGAGGCTTCGCTGATTTATGGCGGCTTCTTGGGGCTTTGCTACCTGACCCCGATGTTGGGAGGCTTCATTGCCGACCGCTTTTTTGGCAATCGAAATTGCATCCTTTTGGGTGGCGTGATGATGGCGATCGGGCAATTATTTCTCTTTGCCAGTGCCAGTATGTTTTCAGCAGATTTAAGTTTTGCCACAACCCTGATGTGGACGGCATTGACCATTATCATTTTCGGGAATGGCTTCTTCAAACCGAATATCTCCAGCATGGTGGGCAGTCTTTATCCAAAGCAAGAAAAGTCGAAGTTAGACTCGGCGTTCACCATCTTCTACATGGGCATTAACCTCGGTGCATTATTGGGGCAATTCATCTGTCCGTTCCTTGGCGACGTAAAAGATTCTGGCGGCATCAGAGATATTCACGCCTTCAAATGGGGCTTTTTAGCCGCAGCCATTGCGATGCTGATAGGCACCACGATTTTCTTTTTCTTAAAGAACAAGTACGTTGTTTCGCCTGATGGGAAAGCATTGGGAGGCTTGCCATCAAAAAGAGAATCGTCTGACTTTGAAGAGGGCGAGGCAGAGAAAGCGGTATTCAGTATGCAATCTATTTTGATTGCGGTCATTGCTTTTGTAGCCCTCTTTTTCGGAATTAAATACTGCATCTCCGGCACCAATGTCGTGAAAACAGTTATCTACCCAATCATCTATGCCAGTGGTTTGACCCTTGCCGGATTAATCATTTCTGACACTTCCTTAACCAAGATAGAACGCGAACGAATCTTCGTGATCTACATCGTTTCGTTCTTCGTAATTTTCTTTTGGGGAGCCTTTGAGCAAGCCGGTTCATCGCTTACCTTCATCGCCGATTATCAAACGGATACCAACATCTTCGGATGGAAAATGCCGCCTTCGATGGTCCAGATATTTAATGGTATTTTCGTTGTCATGCTCGCCCTCCCGTTCAGTATGTTGTGGGATAAATTAAGAGCGGCAGGCAAAGAGCCTCTTTCCCCAATGAAGCAAGCGGTCGGGTTATTCCTCATCGCATTAAGTTATCTGATCATCGCCAACAACGTGAAGGACCTTGGCAACAACGGCTTGCTTGGCATCAAATGGCTCGTATTATTATACTTCATTCAATCCTGTGGCGAACTTTGTTTATCACCCATCGGCTTGTCCTTAGTCGGGAAATTATCCCCTAAAAGATTTGCTTCCTTATTATATGGTGTATTCTTTTTATCCAACGCATCGGGCTACGCATTGGCGGGAACGCTCGGATCGTTGCTACCACCGACGGGAGATAAATTCAACAAAGCAAAAGAATTGGGAATAGACTTGCAAGGTATTTTGGACAAAACAATTACCCCGACCGCGGAGCAATTGAAGTTATTAAAAGATAATAAAATCCCGAATATCAACCCCGTCTTTGCCGGATTCGAGATACATAATCTCTATGAATTCTTTATGGTATTCGTGGTCCTTACCGGCGTTGCGGCTGTCATCTTATTCTCTTTGAAACCGCTTTTGAAGAAGATGATGCACGGGGTTAAATAATTTTTGCCCCTTCGTTTAATCATAAAACCCTTGAAATTTGAGCTAAAAAACGTTCCAGAATTCTGGAATGGTAGCCAACGGTCGTCGGAGTATGTTCCAGAATTCTGGAATGGCATAAAACGGTCGTCGGAGTATATTCCAGAATTCTGGAATGGCATAAAACGGTCGTTGGAATATATTCCAGAATTCTGGAATGGCATAAAACGGTCGTCGGAGCATGTTCCAGAATTCTGGAATGGCATAAAACGGTCGTTGGAGTATGTTCCAGAATTCTGGAATGGCAACAAACGGTCGTTGAATACCATCCAGAAGTTTCAGGGTGGCACAAAACGGTCGTTGAATACCATCCAGAAGTTTCAGGATGGCACAAAACGGTTTTTGAACCTATTTCCCGAATTTGGGAGTCTTAATTCTAATCTGAAACAATCATAAATCATAAAAAATAATGGAACAAACATTGACATTAGAGGAAATCCAAGATTTCAAAGGCAGCCACCCGAAGCAACTTTGGTACATGTGTTTAATAGAAATGTGGGAGCGGTTTTGCTTCTATGGGATGCGCGGCGTGCTCACCATCTTCATGGCAGACCAGGTCCTTGGCTTGGGATTAACGGACAAGGAAGCGAACCTAAAGTACGGGGCGATACAATCCTTCGTGTATGCCTTCACGTTCATCGGCGGCATCTTCGCAGATAAAATATTAGGCTTCAAGAAATCCCTGCTGTTCGGTGGTTTGGTCATGATCTTAGGGAATCTGATCATCGCTGTATCGCCAAAAGAATTCTTCTACATTGGCATCACCCTGTCCATCATCGGAACGGGATTTTTTAAACCCAATATATCTTCCATGGTCGGCGATTTATACAAGGACGGCGATGGCAGAAGGGATGCCGGCTACGGTTGGTTTTATGCCGGAATCAATGTCGGGGCATTATTAGGCGGAGGCATCATCGTGTACCTTGGGAAATATGTGTCGTGGAATTCTGCGTTTTTGGCAGCCGCCATCGTAATGGTCATTGGCATGATAACTTTTTTAATCACCAAAAAACACTTAGGACCTATCGGCGATTCGCCATTGAAGGATATGGCGATAAGTAAGCGAAGAGTGCGGGAAATAGGGGTGTATATTCTTTCCATCTTGAGTATTCCATTAATCTTAATCATGGTGCAAAACACGGCATACACGGATTATTTTATGTACACCATCGCCCCTTTGGCAATCATTTATTTCTTGTATGAAGTGATTAAAGTAGGCGACCGAAAGCTGCAATTACGATTGTTGGCAGCCTTCGTTTTTATCTTTGCCTACTTCTTATTTAATGCGATTTATGAACAAAGTGGAGGCTCGCTGTCCTTGTTCGCAGAGAAAAACCTTAGCCATGCGCTCTTGTTCTTTTCGATAGATCCGAACATCATTAATAACAGCTCGAATTCCTTGTTCGTAATTTTATTTAGTCCCCTCTTCGGAATATTATGGTTGAAGATGGCGAAGAAGAAATTAGAACCTAATTCCATCATTAAATTTGGTATCGGATTCTTCTTCCTCGCAGCATCGTTTTATATCTTTTATTTATGCCGTTTCTTTGCTGATGCCAGTGGAATCGCTTCATTGAATGTGTTCACCTTTGCTTATTTGGTAACTACCATCGGGGAATTATGTCTGGGACCTATCGGGATGTCCACCGTTACCAAGCTTTCTCCGAAAAGGCTCACCGGAATGATGATGGGCTTTTGGTTTTTATCGAGTGCCTTCGGGCAGTTTGCAGCCGGTAAAATCGGAGCAGACATGTCCACCGAAAATAACAATGCTCCATTAATCGAGAAATTACAAGCCTACACAAATGGCTATTACCAATTAGCCTTTTATGGGCTTGTGGCAGGCGTGGCATTAATTATTATCTATCCATTCGTCAAGAAACTGATGCACGGGGTAAGGTAAGTGCTGGGCGAAATAAATTAGGGGTTTATAACCTGTTTCCCCTCATAAAATGGGAAAAATACCCTGTGCAAACTCCCAGTTTGCAACTACATTTTTTCATTTTGCAACCGCAAATTCCCGGTTTGCAACTATATATTTCCTTTTATCCATTCCAAAATTATCCCTGCCATTCCCAAAAAATATTATTCCGTGCATACCAATTCCAATAAAATTCGTATTTTTGCGGGGATTAAATGGAATGAAAATGGCAATGGATTTACTTAAACTTTCGACAATAAAATGGGTCAATATATAGTTTTTACCTTTATTAATAACTTGTAGCATGAAAAAAATACTTCTTTATCTTTTGCTGGTCTTCGTTGCCTCGACAGCGGTTTTTGCTACTCATAATCGTGCAGGATTTATTACTTACAGCGTTGTTCCGGGGTCCAGTTGTTTGTGTTATAATTTTACCATCATTACTTATACCAAAACTTCCAGCCCTGCCGACCGACCGAATTTGCCTATTCAATGGGGCGATGCAACCAGCGATACTGCCGTGCAGCGAATAGGGGATAAAATTCAGGTAGGCACGCAAGACCAGGATGTGAGCATGAATATTTATAAAACGCAACATTGTTTTCCTGGACCAGGCACTTATACCATTTCATTGGAAGACCCGAATCGGAATCAGGATGTTCGGAATATTCCAGGCTCGGTAAATGTGCCATTCTTTATTGAAACGACTATTACAATTAATCCTGCTATGGGATGCGATAATTCTCCGGTCGTTCTGAATCCCCCGATAGATGGCGGTTGTGTCGGGGAATTATATATTTATAATCCCAATGCTTACGACCCCGATGGCGATAGTTTGTCGTATGTTTTAGTTCCCTGCCGAGGTGCTGGCGGCGCAAATATTGTTGGATTCACAGAGCCACAATATACTATCAATTTTTATTTGGATGCCACTACTGGCGATTTGGTTTGGAATAAGCCAAGGACAAATTTCACGAATCCGCAAGATACCGGTGAATGGAATGTTGCAATCCTGATATTGGAATGGAGAAAGATTAATGGCGAGTATGTGAATATCGGAAATATAACGCTGGATATGCAAATTAATATTGGGATATGCCAGAATAATCCGCCAGTCATTCTCCCGATGCCTGATACCTGCGTTCTTGCTGGAGGCAAAGTGTTTTATCATGTGTATGCTTATGACCCAGACAGCGACGGGGTTACTCTTTGGGCTACAGGAGGACCATTTCAAGTGGCGAACACCGCGACTTTTCCGCAAGGTATCTCCGGTCTTGGGCATGTCAGCGGGAATTTTAATTGGATAACTAATTGCGATAATGTTCGGAAGCTGCCTTATCAGGTTACTTTCAAGGCAACGGATGATGATTGGCACGAACATGGGTCTGGCAATACCCCGAATTATTTATCGGATATGAAATCGGTGAGGATAACAGTTATTGCCCCTGCTCCTAGGAATCTTTCGGCACATGCTTCAGGTAACACCATCACCTTGAATTGGAATCAGGAATCTTGCCCCAATGCGATAGGATATAAGGTCTATAGAAGAAATTCCTTTTATCCTGATAGTATCGAATGTCCTTGTACCGTTGGCGTTCCTGCAAGTACGGGTTTTGTTTTTATTGCTTCGGTGAATGGAATTACTACGGTTACTTTTGGTGATGATAATAATGGAGCCGGACTCGATCACGGTATTAAATATTGCTATTTCGTTACTGCTGTCTTTGCAGATAGTAGCGAGAGTTGTGCCTCTAATCAGGCATGTGCACAGCTTACCAAGGATTCACCCATCATCACCAATGTAGATGTTGATACCACTGATGCCAACAATGGCGTTATCCAAGTAACGTGGGCAAAGCCTTCGGAATTAGATACCGTGCATCAATATCTTGGTCCTTACAAATATAAAATCTATCGCTCTCACGATTTTTTGGGGATGGATTTGCATTATGTCGGCACTACGAATAGTTCTGATTCTTTATGCAAGGCAGATACTACCTTTAAGGATATTTATAACCGTCCATTCAATACCTTAGATACTCCTTGGTCGTATCGGATAGAGATTTATAATAACGATACTTTGGTGGATCAATCTCATGTCGCCTCGTCTGTATATTTGAATGTTTATTCCACGGATAACCGTTTGGATTTAGCTTGGACAGAGCATGTCGGCTGGACAGATACACTCTACAGCGTTCATCGGCAGAGGCTTGATAATCGTTCCACTTGGGACACCATTGGGTGGACTACCTTGCCACAATTTTCGGATACCAGTTTGGCGAATGGTGTAGAACGATGTTATTATATTACCAGTTATGGGCATTACTCTGGCAGTGGCTATGTGTATCCCATTATTAATAAATCGAACCGACGGTGTGGAACTCCTTATGATAACATTCCGCCTTGCTCGCCAAAGGGGCTAACGGCTAATCCTGATTGTATCTTTCATCAAGATTTAATCACATGGAACAATCCTAATAACGACTGTGCGAATGATGTATTAGGCTATAATATTTATTACGAACCCCGCCTCTCTGCCGGCTTTGAGTTGATTGCTACGCTGAATAGCCCTACGGATACTTTTTACCTGTATGACAATACTAAATCCATTGCCGGATGCTTCAAAGTAACTGCCTGGGATTCGGCAAAGAATGAAAGCAAAAACCCCATTCAGGTATGCGTGGATAATTGCCCAATCTATACTTTACCGAATATCTTTACCCCGAATGGCGATGGCTTCAACGACTTCTTTCATCCTTTCCCATACTCGTATGTCCGAGATATTAACATCATAATTTATGACCGCTGGGGAATGATTATGTACAAGACCTCCAACCCCGATATTAACTGGGACGGGCAAAATACATTCACGAGGAAGGACTGCCCCGATGGAGTGTATTACTATATCTGCAAGGTCAATGCGATACACTACGAAGGCATCCGAACCTTTGTGCTCAAAGGGTTTGTGGAGTTGATTCGGGAGAAACAATAACTGAATATGTTCACCGGAATTGTGGAAGCCACAGGGCTTGTCAGGCGTATTGAAGTGGATCAGTCGAATCTTAAATTCTTTATCAAAGCCCCGTTTAGTAAGGAATTAAAAATAGATCAAAGCATTGCCCACAATGGTATATGCCTTACGGTGGATGGTATCGAAGAATCGCTTTATTCCGTTACCGCCATCGAAGAAACATTATTAAAAACGAACCTTCGAGGCATCAAGGTAGGGGATACTATTAACCTCGAACGAAGCATGATGTTGAATGATAGATTAGACGGGCATTTGGTGCAAGGGCACATAGACCAAACCGCGATTTGCATTGAGATAATAGGGCAGGAGGGGAGCCATATTTTTACTTTTAATTACGATGCTACGAAAGGAAATGTAACCATCGAAAAGGGGTCTGTTTGCATTAATGGCGTGAGCCTTACGGTGATCAATTCTCGCAATGGAGCCTTCTCGGTGGCGATTATTCCCTTCACGTTCGAGCATACCAATTTCAAGAAATTGGAGAAGGGCAGCGTGGTGAATATCGAGTTCGATGTTATTGGGAAATACGTTGCTCGGTATCTTCAACAATTGATTAAGAAGTAGCCACCCACGCTTTATTTTTCGGTTATTTCTTTGTGATATTCAAACAGTCGGGAAAGCAGCCTTTTTTACACCCATTTTACCCATTCCGTGGTCAGCATCTTGTTGTAGAACACTTTTTTGATTGTAAGGTGATAAGCCAAATTACGCACACTTTGTAGCATTGGAGATTGCCGGTCAAGATGCTTGGCAAACCTATCAGGTGGTTTACCCAAATATTAATGATGATGCAACCTTACAGGAAATCGCGAAGGGGCGATTACCTGTCAGGATGCTTGGTCAAGATTCACAGTTACGGTTTTATTAGAAGCAGTTACGGTTTTATTAGAAGCTATTCCGTTTTTATTAGAAGCAGTTACGGTTTTAATAGAAGCAGTTACGGTTTTAATAGAAGCAGTTACGGTTTTAATAGAACCAGTTACGTTTTTACCAAAAGCAGTTACGTTTTTACCAAAAGCAGTTACGTTTTTACCAAAAGCAGTTCAGCTTTTGGCTTAACCTAAAGCATGAGGTAAAGCCGATATATGCTACCATTATCAACGTATTAACTACTATTTTTGAGACTATTCCATTCATAAAGCACCCTGTTTTGGGAACTTGGAAGAAAAGCTGGAGGCAAAGGCATTAATAAACATTTTCCTAATTTTGCCACTCATTATATATATAGCGATATG